>NZ_JAMZAP010000022.1:0-88817 GCF_024181785.1 Vibrio sp. Y42_MX_L11 | reverse complement strand
CACTCGAATTTGGCGGCCAAAGCTTCATAACGGGTGTTCAAGAGCATCAGACTCGGCTGCTTAAGCTTCTTGGTGTTCTGTATGAAGCAGTTTATTCCTAAATTGGCTGCGGAATGACGGTCACAAACTACAGCAGAAACTTTATTCCAAATTGCTTAGATAAGCACATATTCGCTTTTGGAAAAGAAGGGCCTCGCCTCTAACAACTCTAGGCTATAGTTCCTGATGTCCAGATACAAAAAAAGCCTCGCAATTGCGAGGCTTTTTTGTATCTGGCGCGTCCTGGAGGATTCGAACCTCCGACCGCCTGGTTCGTAGCCAGGTACTCTATCCAGCTGAGCTAAGGACGCGCAGTTTTCGATATCAACTTTCATCAATATCAGGGCAATACCCTTTAATAAGTGGCGCGTCCTGGAGGATTCGAACCTCCGACCGCCTGGTTCGTAGCCAGGTACTCTATCCAGCTGAGCTAAGGACGCGCAAGTTTTCGATATCAACTTTCGTCAACATCAGGGCAATACCCTTGAATAAGTGGCGCGTCCTGGAGGATTCGAACCTCCGACCGCCTGGTTCGTAGCCAGGTACTCTATCCAGCTGAGCTAAGGACGCGCAAGTTTTCGATATCAACTTTCATCAATATCAGGGCATTACCCTTCAATAAGTGGCGCGTCCTGGAGGATTCGAACCTCCGACCGCCTGGTTCGTAGCCAGGTACTCTATCCAGCTGAGCTAAGGACGCGCAATAATCTTATTTTACTTTGTATAACCCGTTTATCAAACGAATTATTAAATAGTGGCGCGTCCTGGAGGATTCGAACCTCCGACCGCCTGGTTCGTAGCCAGGTACTCTATCCAGCTGAGCTAAGGACGCGCAGTTCTTCTTGCTAGGAAGTTGTGAAGCAAATCACATTCATTTCTTACGAAACAAAAAAAAGGCCATCGGGCCAGTCAATGAATGGCGGTGAAGGAGGGATTCGAACCCTCGATACGGGATAAACCGTATACTCCCTTAGCAGGGGAGCGCCTTCAGCCTCTCGGCCACCTCACCGTTTTCATTGTTATATCTCAGAAGAGATATGGCGCGTCCTGGAGGATTCGAACCTCCGACCGCCTGGTTCGTAGCCAGGTACTCTATCCAGCTGAGCTAAGGACGCACTTTTTGTTGATTTCTCAACGTTGCAAGAATGGCGGTGAGGGAGGGATTCGAACCCTCGATACGGGATAAACCGTATACTCCCTTAGCAGGGGAGCGCCTTCAGCCTCTCGGCCACCTCACCGTCTTGCGGAGGCACATATTACGTTTTACCGAAAATATGTCAAACACTTTCTTTGAAAAAATCCACGAAACTAACTTAACCGTTGCTGATTTAATCAAAGTGACTATTAAACGAACTTTACCACTCTATTATGATGAAAAAAAGAGAGTCTTCTCTGAAAAAAAGACATTTATTTTCAAACAACTTCCTGGTGTTCGATTCAACAATATTGACGGATTCACGGCCACACTCAACACAATGGTTTCCGCAAATCTTCAAAAACATTAAAGACTAAAAAGGCCAACCCTTCGGTTAGCCTTTTTCATTCAAACTAAGCTCTGTAAACAGGAGCGACTTAGTAGTTACCTGAAGCAACGTTGCCATTGCCTTTTTCAGCTTGAATGCGCATGTAGATTTCTTCACGGTGAACTGAAACCTCTTTCGGAGCGTTAACGCCGATACGTACTTGGTTACCTTTCACACCTAGTACAGTTACAGTCACTTCATCACCAATCATCAGTGTTTCGCCTACGCGGCGAGTCAAAATTAGCATTCTTTGCTCCTTGAGTAATCTCTAAATTTTCTTGCTACAAAGCTATTATCCAACAAAAGTTATATTTTCGTAAACTACCTTGTTAGCGAAAATCAGCCTAAAAAGGCATGTTTTTGTTGAATGTTTAATGCTTCACTAGACGTAATGTAAGCATCATGCAGAATGTTTGCTGCTGTATCCACACATTCGGGTGCTAAAACTAGCATCATAGTGAGTGCATTCGTTGCGCTGAAATTGATCTCAATATCTCGCTTTGCCAACAAATCGCATGCGTGCTCTACCATTCCATTGGCCTCAAGCCCCACTGCGGTCAACAGGCTTACCACTTCACTATTACGGATTTTGTCGCTGAACACCAGATCGAACTTGGCACATGCATCTTGTTTTATCATGATACCTGCCCGTTCTGCTTCCTCGATCACATTCCAAATGTCTATACCCAGCATCTGACATTGTTTTGTAGCACTAGATAAATGTTCTTTATCGACTTCGATAATGGCAAGGTCACGTTGAATGGCTATACCAGAGACGGCTTGATTGCCTGACTCCCCCTTTACCAAACTGCCTTCATTAACATCAAATGTCGAAAGCACGCGTAGTGGCACATTATTCTTCCATGCAAATTGCACTGAAGGTAAATGTAATACTTTTGCGCCTCGGCTTGCCATCGCTTCCATTGAAGGAAAATCGATAACCGCCAATTTGCGCGCATTTTTCACTACACGTGGGTCACAAGTATAAATACCATCAACGTCGGTAAAGATTTGACACTCGTCAGCGCGCAATGCGCCCGCCAGTGCCACAGCGCTCGTATCTGAGCCACCTCGACCTAATGTGGTGATATCCCCGTTCTCATTCACACCTTGAAAGCCCGCAACAATCACGATTTGGTCTTGCTCAAGCAATCCCATAATTGTCGTGGTATCAATGTGTTTAATCGTTGCGTCATTGTGTTGATTATCCGTCACAATATTCGCCTGTGCTCCGGTAAGCGAGCGCGCAGCATGACCCATTTTATTCAAAGTCATGGCTAACAGTGCCATTGACACTTGCTCACCAGCAGAGAGCAAAACATCAAGTTCTCGAGCTGTAGGTACGCTATCTATCTGTTTAGCGAGATCCATCAGTCTGTTTGTTTCGCCTGACATTGCAGACACGACAACAACAACTTGATTGCCATCATTTTTCGCCTTAATGATGTGTTCAGCGACTTGGTGGATTCTTTCAATTGAACCCACAGAGGTTCCGCCAAACTTTTGCACGATAAGGGGCTTTTTCACCAGTCTTCACCTTCCCAAGACCGAAGTCTCTTTAGAACTGCTTACATCTTAAATATTTCCTTTGAGAAAAATTATATAAGCAGTAGTTACAACAAAAACCAAGCAGCTTAAATGACTCGGTTAACTTTTGGTCAATTAAACCACTTGGTTGCTAAAAAAAATTACGCTCAATCAAAGAAACTTGATTGAGCGTAATTTTATTAGTTAAGAGCTTATAAACGCTCTTCTAGCCAAGGCTGAACTGTTTTGATTGCCTCTGGTAGTGCTGAAACATCAGTACCACCGGCTTGAGCCATGTCTGGACGACCACCGCCCTTACCACCGACTTGCTCTGCAACCATTTTAACCAGATCACCTGCTTTTACTTTACCAGTGAGATCTTTAGTCACACCAGCAATCAAGCCAACCTTGTCACCCGTTACGTTTGCAAGCAGTACAACACCAGAACCCATTTGATTCTTGATGTCATCAACCATGGTGCGTAGGTTCTTGCTATCAGCACCTTCAAGGGCCGCAACTAGAACTTTTGTGCCATTTACTTCAACCGCTTTGCCCATGATGTTAGCGCTTTCTGCGGCTGCCATCTTATCTTTTAGCTTCTGCACTTCTTTCTCTAGTGCTTTTGCTTTCTGTGCAGATTCTGCCAGTTTCTCTTCGTACTTCGCATTTTGAGCTTCAATGGCGTCTAATGCAGCTTCGCCTGTTACCGCTTCAATACGACGAATACCGGCTGCAATACCGCTTTCTGATGTGATTTTGAATAGACCAATATCACCCGTGCTTGATGCGTGAATACCACCACAAAGCTCAGTAGAGAAGTCGCCCATAGACAACACGCGAACTTCGTCATCGTACTTCTCACCAAACAATGCCATTGCGCCTTTCTTCTTAGCAGACTCAATGTCCATCACATTGGTTTCAATCGTGTGGTTACGACGAATTTGTGCGTTTACTAGACGCTCAACTTCTTTCAGCTCTGCTGCGGTTACGGCTTCTAGATGCGAGAAGTCGAAACGTAGGTTGTCTGCCTTCACCAATGAGCCTTTCTGAGTTACGTGCTCACCAAGAACTTGGCGTAGTGCTGCGTGTAGCAAGTGCGTCGCTGAGTGGTTAAGAGAGATAGCTGCGCGACGCTCTGCGTCAACGATGGTTGCCACTTCGTCACCTTTCGCTAGCACGCCTTCTGCCATTACACCGTGGTGTGCGATTGCGTTACCGAGTTTTTGAGTGTCTTCAACGCGGAATACACCAGACTCAGTACGGATTTCACCCGCGTCACCACACTGACCGCCTGACTCTGCGTAGAATGGCGTTTCACCAAGCACGATGATGGCTTTATCGCCTGCAGATAGTGAATCTACTTCGTTGCCCTCAACAAACATCGCTGCGACTGAGCTAGAACCTTTAGTACCTGTGTAACCACAGAACTCTGTTTGCGTATCAACTTTGATTGCTGCGTTGTAATCTGTACCGAATTGACCAGCTTCACGCGCACGTTGACGCTGCTCTTCCATCGCTTTTTCGAAACCCTCTTCGTCGATCGCGAACTCACGCTCACGTGCAACGTCGTTAGTGAGGTCTGCTGGGAAGCCGTAAGTATCGTAAAGCTTGAATACCGTTTCGCCGTCTAGCACTTTGCCATCTAGGTTATCTAATGCTTCGTTAAGAATTACCATACCGCGCTCAAGTGTACGACCGAAGTTTTCTTCTTCGATACGCAGTACTTTTTCAACCACTGCTTGTTGACGCTTCAGCTCTTCGCCTGCTGTGCCCATCACTTCTGCTAATACGCCAACAAGCTTATAGAAGAATGCACCTTGTGCACCTAGCTTGTTACCATGACGTACGGCACGACGAATGATACGACGTAGTACGTAACCACGACCTTCGTTTGAAGGCATCACACCATCAACAATCAAGAATGAACATGAACGGATGTGGTCAGCAATAACGCGTAGCGATTGGTTCGATAGATCTTCATAACCAATGACTTCAGCCGCTGCTTTGATAAGAGTTTGGAATACATCGATTTCGTAGTTTGAGTGAACGCCTTGCATGATTGCAGAGATACGCTCGATACCCATACCAGTATCTACCGATGGTTTTGGTAGCGGTTCCATAGTGCCGTCTGCGTGACGGTTGAACTGCATGAATACGTTGTTCCAGATCTCGATGAAACGGTCACCATCTTCTTCAGGCGTGCCAGGACGACCACCCCAGATGTGTTCACCGTGATCGTAGAAGATTTCAGTACATGGACCACAAGGACCAGTGTCGCCCATTTGCCAGAAGTTATCAGACTCGTAAGGCTTGCCACCTTCTTTGTCACCAATGCGAACGATACGATCAGCAGGCACGCCAACTTTTTTGTTCCAGATGTCGAATGCTTCGTCATCGGTTTCGTAAACGGTTACCAATAGACGATCCGCAGGCAGTTTAAGAACTTCGGTTAGGAATTCCCAAGCAAATGAAATCGCATCTTCTTTGAAATAGTCGCCAAAGCTGAAGTTGCCTAGCATTTCAAAGAATGTGTGGTGACGAGCGGTAAAGCCAACATTTTCCAGGTCGTTGTGTTTACCACCAGCACGTACACAACGTTGAGCCGTAGTCGCTCGAGTATAGGCTCGTTTTTCTAAGCCTAAGAAACAATCTTTAAATTGGTTCATGCCTGCGTTTGTGAACAGCAGGGTTGGGTCGTTATGTGGAACTAACGATGAACTTTCTACGATTTGGTGTCCTTTGCTTTCAAAGAACTTGAGGAACGCGTTACGAACCTCGTCAGTGCTCATGTACATGCAGCTCTTCCTGAAAATAGTCGAGTTAGAATTTTGCCGTATTGTAGATCATGCAAACAGCTGAGACTAGTTTTCTTGAGGAAAAGAGGGAGTAGAAGAAAAAATTTGAAGCAAAACAAAAATCAGCGCAATTGGATCAACGCTAATCTTGGTCTTCAAAGGCAAGCGCATAGCTAATTTGGTCGAAACTGTAGCCTCGGTATTGTAGAAAACGGACTTGTTTTGCGTATTCTTTTTGGTCCTTGGCTTTGACGCCTTTGAATTTCTTTTCTGCCGCCTGCTTAGCAAGTTCAAACCAGTCTTGTGGTTCTTCAACCATAGCTTGCTCAATCACCGATTCCGCAACACGTTTCTGGTTTAACTCTTGGCGAATTCGACGCTCTCCATGTCCTTTGTATACATGCTGCCGAATTTGGCTCTTCGCATAACGTAAATCATCTAAATAGTTATGGTCTAAGCAAAAATTAATCGCGATTTCAATGTCTGATGCTTCATAGCCTTTCATCGACAGTTTTTGGTACAGCTCATACTGACCATGATCGCGACGGCTAAGCAGTTGGATAGCCGCCTCTTTGCTCGATAATGTTGGTGTCTGGCGCTTTTGGTACATGGTGATCCTAAAGGTATTTTTGCTGTACAGACTCTCAATGGCCTTTGTGATGATTCGATTTTTGATGTCAATAGATACAACAAAGCCCCGCATTGCAGGGCTTTATCACTTTTTAATCTGTGAAGGGATTAAAACTCTTCAGCTTGCTCAGGCGCCTCGCCTGCTTCAGGAGCTTCCGCAAGGGCTGGCGCTAACAACATTTCACGCAATTTAGTATCGATGGTTTTAGCCACTTCAGGATGCTCACGTAGGTAGTTGCACGCGTTCGCTTTACCTTGACCAATCTTATCGCCTTGGTAGCTGTACCAAGCACCAGCTTTTTCAACCAGTTTGTGCTTCACGCCTAGATCTACTAGTTCACCTTCGCGGTTAAAGCCTTGACCGTACATGATTTGCGTATTGGCTTCTTTAAACGGTGCAGCAATCTTGTTCTTAACCACTTTGATGCGAGTTTCGTTACCAACGACTTCGTCACCTTCTTTGATTGCGCCAGTACGACGAATATCAAGACGAACAGAAGCGTAGAATTTAAGTGCGTTACCACCTGTGGTCGTTTCTGGGTTACCGAACATCACACCAATCTTCATACGGATTTGGTTGATGAAGATACACATACAGTTAGACTGTTTTAGGTTACCTGTTAGCTTACGCATCGCTTGAGAAAGCATACGAGCCTGTAGACCCATGTGGCTGTCGCCCATTTCGCCTTCAATTTCTGCTTTTGGTGTTAGCGCCGCAACTGAGTCAACAACCATTACATCGATAGCGCCAGAGCGAGCTAGCGCATCACAAATCTCCAGTGCTTGCTCACCAGTGTCTGGCTGAGAAACCAAGAGCGCATCGATATCAACACCAAGTTTCTTCGCGTAGACAGGGTCCAAAGCGTGCTCTGCATCAATAAACGCACAAGTTTTACCTTCACGTTGCGCAGCAGCGATAAGCTCAAGCGTTAGTGTTGTTTTACCTGAAGATTCTGGACCGTAGACTTCTACGATACGCCCCATTGGCAGACCACCAGCACCCAAAGCGATATCAAGAGAAAGAGAGCCTGTTGAAATCGTTTCTACGTCCATTGCGCGGTTATCACCAAGGCGCATGATAGAGCCTTTACCGAATTGCTTTTCAATTTGACCTAGCGCAGCGGCGAGCGCTTTCTGTTTGTTCTCGTCCATTACTTTCTCCGATTTATTCATCTTCTTTGGGCGACGAATAGTAATTCATTTTTCTTAAGCAGCTAACCTGCTCAGCAATGAAAGCTATTATACTGTTGATTCATACAGTGTCTATACCTGTATAGAAAAAATTTAGTTCACGGCTTCTAAGGATTTGCTCCAGCCCTTATCAATTCTGGGCTAAGACAGTGTAAGAAATTCTAAATTAAATGTTGATGCAATCGAGTCAATGCATGCATCACCGCTTGTTGACGAACTTCCGCCCTGTCACCAGAAAAATGCATGGTCTCAACAAAGAGCCAGTCGTGCTTATCCGCAAAAGCAAAGCAGACGGTTCCAACCGGCTTTTCATCAGTGCCTCCCCCCGGTCCAGCAACACCACTGATGGAAACCCCAATAGTGGCATTCGAGTGTTGAAGCGCACCTTGCACCATTTCAATCACAACAGGCTCACTCACGGCACCATGTTCCTCTAAGGTTTCCACTCTCACACCCAGCATTTCCATTTTGGCTTCGTTGCTGTAAGTGACAAAAGCTCTATCTAACCAACCTGAGCTGCCTGCAATATCTGTAATAGCGGTCGCAACACCGCCACCCGTGCACGATTCTGCCGTCGTTAAAACATGACCATACTTTGCCAATAATGCGCCTAAATCTGCGCTCAATTTTGTTGCTTTTTCCATAGCCAAAATGCCCTTTGTCTCTTTTTACTTGATAGGGATTCACGTATCCTAAGCCGCTACGGAAATAAACAAAAGAACTTACCTGTGAAAGCTGAACAAAAACACACTCCGATGATGCAGCAATACCTCAAGCTAAAAGCTGAGAACCCTGAGATTTTGCTGTTCTACCGCATGGGCGATTTCTACGAACTCTTTTACGATGATGCAAAGCGAGCGTCCCAACTGCTTGATATTTCGCTAACTAAGCGCGGTTCGTCAGCTGGAGAGCCTATTCCTATGGCGGGAGTGCCATTTCACGCAGTAGAAGGCTATCTAGCAAAACTTGTTCAGCTTGGTGAATCAGTCGCAATCTGCGAACAAATTGGCGATCCAGCCACCAGCAAAGGTCCGGTAGAACGTAAAGTTGTACGTATCGTGACACCAGGTACTGTGACGGATGAAGCACTGCTTTCTGAGCGTGTCGATAACTTAATCGCAGCCATTTACCATCACAACGGTAAGTTCGGTTATGCGACGCTGGATGTCACTTCTGGTCGCTTCCAACTGACAGAACCAGAAACCGAAGAAGCGATGACAGCCGAGCTTCAGCGTACCGCACCACGTGAGCTACTATTCCCAGAAGATTTTGAACCTGTACATTTAATGGCGAGCCGCAATGGTAACCGTCGTCGCCCAGTATGGGAGTTTGAGCTTGATACGGCTAAGCAACAACTCAATCAACAGTTTGGCACCAAAGATCTGGTTGGTTTTGGCGTAGAACATGCATCCCTAGGGTTATGTGCTGCTGGTTGTTTGATCCAGTATGTGAAAGATACACAACGTACGGCTTTACCTCATATTCGCTCTTTAACGTTTGATCATCAGGACCAATCCGTCATTCTTGATGCCGCTACCCGACGCAACCTGGAAATTACTCAAAATCTAGCAGGCGGAACCGATAACACGCTAGCTGCGGTACTCGACCATTGTGCGACGCCGATGGGTAGCCGAATGCTGAAGCGTTGGTTACATCAGCCTATGCGTTGCATTGAAACGTTAAACAATCGTCTTGATGCGATTGGTGAGATTAAAGAACAAGCGCTGTTTGCCGATCTTCAACCAACGTTAAAACAAATTGGTGATATTGAACGTATCTTAGCACGCCTTGCACTACGCTCTGCTCGCCCTCGCGATATGGCTAGACTTCGCAATGCCATGCAGCAGCTACCAGAGCTAGAATCTGTAACCGCTTCTTTGACCCATCCATACCTAGCAAAACTGGCGCAATACGCAGCTCCGATTGACGAAGTATGTGATCTGTTAGAGCGTGCAATTAAAGAAAATCCGCCAGTTGTTATTCGTGATGGTGGTGTGATCGCAGAAGGCTATAATGCCGAGCTCGATGAATGGCGCAAATTAGCAGACGGTGCAACAGAATACCTTGAGCAGCTTGAGCGAGATGAGCGTGAACGACACGGCATCGATACGCTTAAAGTCGGCTACAACAACGTACATGGCTTCTTTATTCAAGTGAGCCGTGGCCAGAGCCATTTGGTTCCACCGCACTATGTGCGTCGCCAAACACTCAAAAATGCCGAACGCTATATCATCCCAGAGCTCAAAGAGCACGAAGACAAAGTACTTAATTCGAAATCGAAAGCGCTGGCACTTGAAAAGCAGCTGTGGGAAGAACTGTTTGATCTATTGATGCCAAACTTGGAGAAGCTGCAGAATTTAGCTTCTGCTCTGTCTCAACTGGATGTACTACAAAACCTAGCAGAACGTGCAGATTCCTTGGATTACTGCCGACCAACGCTTGTGAAAGACGCTGGCATTCACATTCAAGCGGGTCGTCACCCAGTCGTAGAGCAAGTAACAACAGAACCGTTCATTGCTAACCCAATAGAGCTTAACCCAGCTCGTAAGATGTTGATCATCACCGGTCCAAACATGGGTGGTAAATCCACCTACATGCGTCAAACTGCGCTGATTGCATTGATGGCACATATCGGCTCTTATGTACCTGCAGAATCTGCACAAATTGGTTCTTTAGATCGTATATTTACTCGTATTGGTGCGTCAGATGATCTTGCATCTGGTCGTTCGACCTTCATGGTAGAAATGACGGAAACCGCTAATATTCTGCACAATGCGACTAAAAACAGTTTAGTGCTAATGGATGAAATCGGTCGTGGTACCAGTACTTACGATGGCCTCTCTTTAGCTTGGGCAAGTGCGGAATGGCTCGCAACACAAATTGGTGCGATGACACTATTTGCAACTCACTACTTCGAATTGACAGAGTTGCCAAACCAACTGCCAAACTTAGCGAACGTTCACTTGGATGCGGTAGAGCATGGAGACAGCATTGCCTTTATGCACGCAGTTCAAGAAGGTGCGGCAAGTAAGTCTTACGGCCTAGCTGTTGCGGGCTTAGCCGGCGTACCCAAAACGGTCATCAAAAATGCGCGTAACAAGCTATCTCAGCTAGAGCAACTAGGGCAAAACAGTGACGCACCACGTCCAAGTGCAGTAGATGTGGCTAACCAATTGAGTCTAATTCCAGAACCTAGCGAGATCGAACAAGCCTTATCTGGTATTGATCCTGATGATTTGACTCCACGCCAAGCACTTGAAGAGTTGTATCGTTTGAAGAAGATGCTTTAAATCGATTCACGTAAGTGAGCACAAAAGAAAAAAGGCTATGGATAACCATAGCCTTTTGCATATCTACTGAAGTACGGATTATTTAATCATCTTCGACGTTAAATAAGTTTTCCATATTCAAACCTTGCTTGATTAAAACCTCACGAAGACGACGTAAACCTTCTACTTGGATTTGACGTACACGCTCACGTGTCAAACCAATCTCTCGACCAACTTCTTCAAGCGTCGAAGGCTCATAGCCTAGAAGACCAAAACGTCGTGCAAGTACTTCTTTTTGTTTTGGATTCAACTCTTCTAACCAATGAATCAGCGATGATTTGATATCGTCATCTTGAGTCGAGACTTCTGGATCGGAGTTGTTTGCGTCGGGAATAATATCCAACAGCGCTTTTTCACCGTCACCACCGATTGGTGTGTCGACAGAACTGATACGCTCATTGAGACGTAGCATTTTGCTTACATCTTCGACTGGAATATCTAACTGAGCAGCAATTTCTTCTGCGGTAGGTTCGTGATCGAGCTTCTGAGAAAGTTCACGCGCAGTACGCAGATAAATGTTCAGCTCTTTCACGACATGAATAGGTAGACGGATCGTACGAGTTTGGTTCATCAACGCACGTTCGATCGTTTGTCGGATCCACCAAGTCGCATAAGTAGAGAAGCGGAAACCACGCTCAGGATCGAACTTCTCGACCGCACGGATCAAACCAAGGTTACCTTCTTCAATCAGATCGAGTAGTGCTAGGCCGCGATTACTATATCGACGAGAGATCTTGACCACCAAACGTAGGTTACTTTCGATCATACGTTTACGTGCCGCTTCGTCGCCACGCAGAGCTCGTCGAGCATAAAGCACTTCTTCTTCGGCAGTAAGTAGAGGTGAGAAGCCAATTTCACCTAGATACAACTGAGTTGCGTCTAAGCTTTTACTGCTCGCGTCAAATTCTTCACGCGCAGCCGTTTTGCTTTCTGTGGATGATGATTTTTCGAGTTCGTTATCAATGGTCTTCACTGACGCATTGTCAAATGCAAACTCTTCAACTTTGGTTACTGTGTTGCTGATACTCATAACGCCTCCCCCTGGCGAGTTAGCAAGACATGACAACTCAATATGTCGCTAAATGATGTCGCAAGTTGTTTTTCAAAGTTTTAAGGCAAATAGCGTTTTGGATTCACCGATTTACCTTGATAGCGAATTTCAAAGTGTAGCTTGACTGATTTTGCACCTGAACTACCCATGGTGGCGATTTTCTGTCCGCTTTTTACACTTTGTCCTTCTGATACCAGCAGTTTGTCATTATGTGCATAGGCGCTTAAATAATTGTCGTTATGCTTTACTATAATTAAGTTGCCATAACCTCGTAGCGCATTGCCTGAATAAACAACAGTGCCGGCTGCGGTTGAAACGATAGGTTGACCACGCTGTCCTGCGATGTCGATACCTTTATTTCCCTGTTCTCCCGCCGAAAAGTTCTTGATTACTCTCCCTTTTGTTGGCCACAACCACTTAGAAACTTTATCACTCTTCGCCGTGGTAACTGGCGCTTTTTGCTTCACTTTTTGGTTATCTTTTGAACCAACATACTCCTTTGTTTTCGATTGTTCAACCTTCTTTGGAGGCTGTTTTTGTACGACTTTAGGCTTAGTCTCTGTAGGTTTTTGACTAGAGTTTTTACTTGAAGTTTTCGGTTTAGAGGTTGTTGATGTTTTCGTCACTGGGGCTGGTGGCGTCGTAACAACAGGAACCACAACGGGTTCAACTTTTTGGCCATATTTAGGGGCGACATATTTCGGAGCCCAAAGTTTTAGCCTCTGTCCAGGGTAGATGGTGTAAGGCTGAGTTAACTCATTGTAACGGACAAGATCATTTACATCTTTATCTGTGACATAAGCTATGAAGTAAAGTGTATCGCCTTTTTTTACCTCATAATAACTCCCTCTGTAACTTCCTCTTTCAAGGCTTGAATAGTCTTTCTTTAAGCTAGAGACAGGTGCAGGAGAATGCGCTGCACAACCAACTAGTCCTGCAGCAAACACAAAGCTAATACCAATATGACGTAATAACTTACTCACCTATCCCTAACCCTTAAGCTAAATCACCCGCAACCAGAGGTACAAATCGAACCATTTCCACAACAGTAGAGAGATATTCATCTCCCTTACGTTCAATTTTTAGTAACTGTTGCTCCTTATCTCCAACAGGAATCACCATCTTACCGCCATCTTTTAATTGTGCGAGAAGTGCTTGGGGGATCACTTCTGCAGCTGCAGTAACAATGATGGCATCGAAAGGACCACGAGCTTCCCAGCCTTGCCACCCATCAGCATGCTTGGTTGAAACATTGTAGATATCCAATTGTTTCAGACGGCGTTTTGCTTCCCATTGCAACGATTTAATTCGCTCAACGGAGTATACATGGTCAACAATTTTCGCCAGTACTGCGGTTTGATAACCGGAACCCGTTCCGATTTCCAGTACGTGACTCGTTGGCTCTAGTTCGAGTAACTCGGTCATACGAGCAACAATATAAGGTTGAGAAATAGTTTGTCCCTGACCAATCGGTAACGCATTGTTATCGTAGGCTTGGTGCATCATCGCTTGAGAGACAAAGCTTTCTCGTGGTAAGCGTTGGATAGCATCCAGAACTCTTTGGTCTTTGATGCCACTGGAGATAAGAAACGCTATCAACCTGTCAGCATGTGGGTTACTCATTACTTCTCTTCCTTTAACCAACTATCCATTGCACGCAGCGACTCATGAGCAGTGAGATCAACTTGCAGAGGCGTCATTGAAACTCGACCATGTTCAATCGCATAAAAGTCAGTGCCCTCCCCCGCATCTTGCTCTTTTCCTGGAGGCCCTAGCCAATAAATATCATGACCTCTCGGATCTTTCTGCTTAATCATATTCTCTGCGTGATGACGCGCACCCAAACGCGTGACTTCGATTTCGCCCAGGTTTTCTACTGGTAAGTCAGGCACGTTTACGTTCAATAACCGATTCGTTGGAATCGGAGACGCTAAATGCTGTTGCACAATTTGACGTGCAATTTTTGCGGCAGATTCGAAATGACGCTTACCCACCAGCGAAAAAGCAACCGACTGAACACCAAGGAAATGCCCTTCCATTGCTGCAGCTACCGTTCCTGAGTAAAGAACGTCATCACCCAAATTTGCACCATGGTTGATGCCTGATAAAACAAGATCGGGCAAATCATCTTTCATCAGCTCATTCAGCGCGAAATGTACACAATCTGTAGGCGTTCCTTGCACTGAATAGATATTTGGGGCAATTTCAGTTACGCGTAATGGTTGCTCTAGTGTCAGTGAGTTCGAAGCACCTGAACGATTTCGGTCAGGTGCGACAATGGTCACTTCAGCGATATCTCGCAACTCATCAGCAAGTGCATGAATCCCTTGCGCATGTACGCCATCGTCGTTGCTGATTAAGACTCTTAGGGGCTTCGCGTTTAGTGAATCCTGTTCCATTAGTATTCTCTTTCTACTTCAACCTCATTAACTAACTCACGAACGATAGAGGTTGCAAAAGATCCCGCATCCAATGAGAAAGTCAGCGTAATGTTGTTACCTTCAACCGTCCAAGCTAAATCTTTTGGCTTCAGCGCAATATCGCGACGGTCATGGCGCATGCGATTACCACGAATCAGCGCCATGAGATCAGGCTCTTCATCTAAGAACGGTTGTTCTAAAGTAAGCGCATCCGCTTGAGTTGGAAGCGCATTATCGCCAGCAAGCGCAGCGGTAATTGCCACTTCACCAGCAGCAAATTGTGCTTGTAGATCTGCGATATTGCTTGCATCAACCAACTGAGTGCCAGAATTTGTCTGTGCAATATCACCATCGATGAATTTATCAAACACACCACTTTCTAGACGAGCAGAAACGATACGGTTGAAGATCCACGAACGCGCCGCTGATAAATACATGCTGCGCTTATTTTGATTACGGGTACGAACGTTTTCGCGTCCCCATCGACGTGCTTCTTCAAGGTTATTGCCATCATTGCCAAAACGCTGACTACCAAAGTAGTTTGGCACACCAACTTGTTTCACTTTTTCAAGGCGTTGCTCTATATCTTCAACGTCAGTCACTTCAGACAAAGTGACAACAAACTCGTTCCCTATTAAGTCTCCAGGACGCAGTTTTTTATTGTGACGATCTGTTGCAAGGATTTCGATACTTGGATATTGAGACAAAAACGCTGAAAAATCTGGCGTTTCACCTTTTGGTAAATGCACACTTAACCACTGTTCCGTCACCGCATGACGGTCTTTAAGACCCGCCCAGCTAACGTCTTTCGACTTAACACCACAGGCTTTTGCTAACTCGTTAGCAACGAAGCTGGTGTTCTCGCCCGTTTTACGGATACGAACCATTAGGTGCTCGCCTTCGCCCGTAAAGGCAAAACCTAAATCCTCACGAACCTGAAAATGTTCTGGTTGCGCTTTGATTTTTGCCGATGCAACAGGCTTACCCGTTAGATAAGCCAATGAAGATAAAATATCTGACATGATGTTTTTCCGCTGTTTACACAGCATTAGGGAGCAAATTGGTTAATTATTGCTTGAACAGAAGCACCACGGCTTCCGTTGCAATGCCTTCTTTGCGTCCAGTAAAACCGAGACGCTCTGTCGTCGTCGCTTTTACGTTAATGTTACTAATATCGGTTTCTAGGTCTTCTGCAATCGCCGCACACATCGCGTCAATATGAGGTGCCATCTTAGGTGCTTGTGCCATGATGGTGACATCGGCATTACCAAGGCGGTAGCCTTGCTCTTTGACACGACGATAAACGTCCTTCAACAATTCGCGGCTATTTGCCCCTTTCCATTTATCGTCGGTATCCGGGAAGTGACGACCAATATCACCCGCAGCAATCGCCCCGAGTAGCGCATCAGTCAAAGCATGAAGAGCAACATCACCATCTGAGTGGGCTACTAAGCCCTGCTCGTAAGGGATAGCAACACCACCGATAATGACCGGGCCTTCACCACCAAATTTATGCACGTCAAAACCATGACCAATTCGAATCATTTTTTATCCTTTCTTTTTTAGCCGCGCTCACGGCTCAGATAAAACTCGGCTAACGCGAGATCTTCTGGCTGAGTAATTTTTATGTTATTCGCATTACCCTGGACTAAAGCAGGCGTTTCGCCCAACCACTCTAAAGCCGATGCTTCATCCGTGATGGCTACGCCTTGTTCTAATGCGTCAGCCAGTGCTCGAGTTAGTTGTTGAGTTTTAAACATTTGTGGAGTTAATGCATGCCACAATGCTTCTCTCTCTACCGTATGACCGATATCTTGTGCTGCATTTGCTCGCTTCATTGTGTCTCTCACTGGAGATGCGAGGATGCCACCCGTTGGGTGAGCGCAGCAAACATCAATCAAACGGTCAATGTCGGATGTTAATACACATGGCCTCGCAGCGTCGTGGACCAATACCCACTCGCTTTCCAGATGTTCATTGACATAGTTTAGCCCTGAAAGTACGGAATCAGCGCGCTCTTTGCCACCCGCGACTTGAATTACATCAGGATGGTTCGCGATGGTTAACTCAGGGAAATAAGGGTCACCTTCGGTAATGGCGACAACCACTTTCGAAATTCGTGGGTGCGACAGCAACTTTTCTACAGTGTGTTCCAGCACCGCTTTTCCGTCGATCAATAAATATTGCTTAGGGCGGTCAGCCTTCATTCGACTACCGACACCGGCAGCAGGAACAATTGCGACATGCGATGAGTTCACATCCAACATTTTAATGATTTTCCTCACCTATAATGCGGTAGAAAGTCTCGCCATCTTTAACTAAACCAAGCTCATGACGCGCACGTTCTTCAATCGCATCAAGACCTTGCCTTAAGTCATCAATCTCAGCAAACATTTCATTATTGCGAGCTTGTAGCTTGCTGTTCACTTGTTGCTGAACTTCAATTTCATCTTTTACTGTGTAGTAGTCAGACACTCCGTTTTTACCAAACCATAGAGTGTATTGAAGCAAGCCAAACAGTAGCGTAAGGGCTATAACAAAGATTCGCATATCGCTGCTAACATTCTGTACCGGAAGGAATTAGATAAGGTGACATATATAGCATAAATGCGAGGTCGCCTCTAGGGGAGAAAGGGAGACTCACACGCTCCTTACAAGAAATAAGCAGCAAAATGAAACAAAGACATATGAAGCTATTCTTAGCACTCACCAAAGTAAGACCAAGAAATACAAGCCTATAGATACAAAAACACCCCGCAAAATCAGGGTATTTTCAAAGCTTCAATCTAAGCGGTTAATCCAATGAAGAACTAAGCTTGAACTTCTTTAAGACCGCTTCTTTGAAACATGGAGGAGCGTGCTCATCTAGAGCTTCCTCGATGCAGATAAATGGGTTGCTTTCTTTAGGTATGGCAAGCAACACGGCCAGAACGGCTCATCGCTCTTAAATAAAAAACGCTCCACCGAAGTGGAGCGTTTCTAGAAAGCTATTTAGCTAAACTTATTCAATTAAGAATTAAGCTTGACCTTTAACTTCTTTAAGACCGTTGAAAGGAGCGCGCTCACCTAGAGCTTCCTCGATACGGATTAGTTGGTTGTACTTAGCAACACGGTCAGAACGGCTCATAGAACCAGTTTTGATTTGACCTGCAGCAGTACCTACCGCTAGGTCAGCGATAGTTGCATCTTCAGTTTCGCCAGAACGGTGAGAGATTACTGCTGTGTAACCTGCGTCTTTAGCCATCTTGATTGCAGCTAGAGTCTCAGTTAGAGAACCGATTTGGTTGAACTTAATAAGGATAGAGTTAGCTACGCCTTTCTCGATACCTTCAGCAAGGATCTTAGTGTTAGTAACGAATAGGTCGTCACCTACTAGTTGAAGTTTGTCACCTAGTAGTTCAGTTTGGTGCTTGAAGCCATCCCAGTCAGACTCGTCTAGACCGTCTTCGATAGAAACGATTGGGAATTGGTTAGCTAGCTCAGCTAGGTAGTGGTTGAACTCTTCAGAAGTGAAAGTTTTACCTTCGCCTTTCATGTTGTAGATGCCAGCTTCTTTGTCGAAGAACTCAGATGCTGCACAGTCCATAGCTAGAGTAACGTCTTTACCTAGTTCGTAACCAGCAGCTGCAACAGCTTCTGCGATAACTTCTAGAGCTTCAGCGTTAGATTTAAGGTTAGGAGCGAAACCACCTTCGTCACCAACTGCAGTGCTGTAGCCTTTAGACTTAAGAACTTTAGCTAGGTTGTGGAATACTTCTGCACCGATACGTAGACCTTCTTTAAGAGTCTTAGCGCCAACTGGTTGGATCATGAACTCTTGGATGTCAACGTTGTTGTCTGCGTGCTCACCACCGTTGATGATGTTCATCATTGGTAGAGGCATAGAGAACTGACCAGCTGTACCGTTTAGTTCAGCGATGTGCTCGTATAGAGGCATGCCTTTAGCTGCAGCAGCAGCTTTAGCGTTTGCTAGAGAAACAGCTAGGATAGCGTTAGCACCGAATTTAGATTTGTTTTCAGTGCCGTCTAGTTCGATCATTACTGCATCGATTGCAGCTTGGTCTTTAGCGTCTTTGCCAACTAGAGCTTCAGCGATTGGGCCGTTTACAGCTTCAACTGCTTTAAGAACACCTTTACCTAGGAAACGTGCTTTGTCACCGTCACGTAGCTCAAGAGCTTCGCGAGAACCAGTAGATGCGCCAGATGGAGCTGCCGCCATACCTACGAAACCGCCTTCTAGGTGTACTTCAGCTTCTACAGTTGGGTTACCACGTGAGTCGATGATTTCACGACCTAGAACTTTAACGATCTTAGACATTAATGTTTCCTCTCGTTTCAAATATAAATGTCAATTTTAAAGGGCAGCAGCACAACCTTCGCCGCCGCCCGTATCCTTTTACTTCTCGAATTCGCCGCGTGCGTTTTGGCCCGCAGCTTTAACGAAACCTGCAAACAATGGGTGGCCATCGCGAGGAGTCGATGTGAATTCTGGGTGGAACTGAGCCGCTACAAACCATGGGTGAGCTGGGTTCTCAATCATTTCCACTAACTTCTTGTCCGCTGATAGGCCAGAAACTTTCAGACCTGCTTTTTCGATTTGCGGACGAAGCACATTATTCACTTCGTAACGGTGACGGTGACGTTCATGGATCGTCGCGCTACCGTAAAGTTCACGAGCTTTCGTACCTTTCTCTAGGTGACATAGCTGTGAACCAAGACGCATCGTACCACCTAGGTCAGACTTTTCAGTACGCTCTTCTACGTTACCTGACTCGTCTACCCACTCTGTGATCAAACCTACCACAGGGTACTTAGTCTCTTTGTTAAATTCTGTTGAATGTGCACCTTCCATACCCGCAACGTTACGCGCGTATTCAATTAGTGCAACTTGCATACCCAAACAAATACCTAGGTAAGGCACATTGTTTTCACGTGCATATTGAGCCGCACGGATCTTGCCTTCAATACCACGATCGCCGAAGCCACCTGGAACTAGGATCGCGTCTAAGCCTTCTAGCAGCTCAACGCCTTTTGTTTCGATATCTTGTGAGTCTACATACTTAATTGTGACACTTAGACGGTTTTTCAAGCCAGCGTGTTTAAGCGCTTCGTTCACAGACTTGTATGCATCTGGCAATTCAGTGTATTTACCAACCATACCGATGGTTACTTCACCAGTAGGATTTGCTTCTTCGTAAATAACCTGTTCCCACTCAGAAAGATCAGCTTCAGGAGCTGTGATGCCAAAGCGAGCACACACAAGATCATCTAGACCTTGAGACTTGATCAATTGAGGGATCTTGTAGATAGAATCTACGTCCTTCATTGAAATTACTGCTTTTTCTGGAACATTACAGAATAGTGCGATTTTCTTACGTTCATTCGCTGGAATAACGCGGTCGCTACGGCAAACTAGGATATCTGGCTGAATACCGATAGATAGAAGTTCTTTTACAGAGTGTTGAGTTGGCTTAGTTTTCACTTCGCCCGCTGCCGCTAGGTAAGGAACAAGTGTTAGGTGCATGAACATTGCGCGCTCACGGCCTAGTTCAACGGCTAGCTGACGAATCGCTTCCATAAATGGTAGTGATTCGATATCACCAACGGTACCGCCAACTTCAACGATAGCCACATCATGGCCTTCAGAGCCAGCAATTACACGGTCTTTGATCGCGTTAGTGATGTGAGGGATAACTTGAATAGTTGCGCCTAGGTAGTCACCACGACGTTCTTTACGAAGTACGTCGGCATAAACACGACCTGCAGTAAAGTTGTTACGCTTGGTCATCTTGGTACGGATGAAACGCTCGTAGTGACCAAGGTCAAGGTCAGTCTCTGCGCCATCTTCTGTAACGAACACTTCACCGTGCTGAGTAGGGCTCATTGTGCCCGGGTCAACGTTGATGTAAGGGTCAAGCTTCATCATAGTCACTTTAAGACCACGAGCTTCTAGAATAGCCGCAAGAGATGCTGCTGCAATACCTTTACCTAGAGAGGATACAACCCCGCCAGTAACAAAAATGTAATTTGTCGTCATGTTTAACCTGAAATTGGTTGAATGAGGGAAATGGAGTGCTTCTGGACGGGAGATAAATATACCAGAAGCTCCTTACCGCCACAACGTGAAATCTATCACACCGTAATTTTTTATTTTTTGCTTCAAATCAAAGTGAGCAAAGACAAACCAAAGTCCGTTTTCGTGTTAAGAGGCAAACTGGCCTCATATTGTATATTCCGCTTATTTCCCCCTATCTAGACTCTTCTCGCTTTACTTCATCCCAGAAATCGTCGAGCTCTGATAAAGAACAATCTGTAAGCGCTTTGCCTGACTGCTGGACCTTTCCTTCAACTTGCTTAAAACGTCTCGCAAACTTTAAGTTTGCTTTACCTAGTGCGACTTCTGGATTTTTATCAAGATGGCGTGCCAAATTGACGGTCGCAAATAGCAAATCGCCGAGTTCCAACTCCACTTTTTCTTCATCAGGCTGAACTTGTAGTGCTTCTTCCATGACTTCATCAATTTCTTCTCGCACCTTATCGACGACCGGGCCAAGAGAGTCCCAGTCAAATCCATATTTCGCACATTTTTTCTGTATCTTTGTAGCACGAGAAAGTGCCGGCAAAGAGTTTGGTATTGAGTCTAGGATACTTTCTTCCGCTTTGCCTACCTGCGCTTTTTCTTTTGCTTTTTCCGCTTCCCAGTTGGCGTTGATTTCCTCGTCCGATTCAAACTCAACATCTGAAAAAACATGAGGATGACGGCGAGTCAGTTTTTCATTCACGGTTTCGACGACATCCGAAAAGTCGAACAGCTCTTGCTCTTTCGCTAGCTGACTGTAAAAAATCACCTGAAACAACAAATCCCCTAGCTCTTCTTTTAGATTGGTCCAGTCTCGATTTTGAATCGCGTCCACCACTTCGTAAGTTTCTTCGATGGTGTGCGGAACGATGGTGTCAAAGGTTTGTTTTAAGTCCCAAGGGCAACCGTTTTCTGGGTCACGCAACTTCGCCATGATTTGTTCTAATTGTTCAATTGGATGACTCATTTTTTGTTCCTTTAAACCTTTCTACTAAAGAAAAAGGTGAGCAGCCAAAACCACTCACCTTCTACATTATATTTTCTCAGCAGCTTTCACTAAGTAATTGTTACTTTGACAAGGCAACAAGTTTTCGCGACTCCTGAGCATAGCTCGCCTATGTGATGGAGCAAGAAAACGCAGTTAACGCAGTAAAAGTGACAAGTACGACGTGAAAGTTAGCCGAGGCGTTTCACCGTCATCACATCCTTAATCTGCTCAACACGCTTCGAAACACGAGAAAGCACCTCAATATTGGTGACTTCTAGGTCAAAGTCCATGATGGCAAGTTGACGTCTGTAATCGACTCGGTTCTTCATACTGGTCACTTTGATCTTTTCGTTGGCGAACAGTGTCGTAATGTCTTTGAGTAGACCACCTCGCTCCATCGCTTCAACACGGACGGTGAGGATGTATGACCCGACGAAGCCGCTGCCCCAGACAGTATCAATGATACGCTCTGGCGCATGATGGCGCAGTTCTTCTAACTGCTCACAGTCACTGCGGTGTACTGAAATCCCGCGCCCTTGCGTTATGTAACCACAGATATCATCACCTGGAATCGGCTGACAGCAACGCGCTAGGTGCGTCATTAGGTTATCAACGCCTTCTACAACGACGGCGTCTTTTTTCGGTCGGCTTTGCGCTGGTGATTTGTGCTCTGCTTCTTGCAGTTTTTCCAGTGCTTGCTGGTCTTCTTCTTCTGCCGTTGGCTTGTTAACGAGCGCATTAATATGGTTAATGATTTGGTTGATACGCAAATCACCGCTACCAACACCAACGTAAAGCTCATCTGGTGTTTTGACGTTAAACCGTTTGAGAGCGTAATGCTCAGCATCTTTTAACGTTGCGCCAATTTTTGCTAACTCATGTTCAAGAATTTCACGACCCGCTTCGAGGTTCTTCTCACGGCTTTGCTTTCGGAACCAGGCGTTAATTTTGGCACGCGCGCGGCCAGAATGAACGAAGCCTAATGATGGGTTTAACCAGTCTCGCGATGGGTTAGGCTCTTTCTGAGTGATAATCTCAACCTGATCACCCATATGTAGTTTATGAGTAAACGGTACTATGCGGCCTCCGACTTTGGCGCCAATACAACGGTGTCCGACTTCGGAGTGAATATGGTAGGCAAAATCTAGCGGCGTTGCCCCCATAGGTAAATCGACAACATCGCCACGAGGCGTAAACGCATAGACGCGGTCATCAAAGACTTGGCTACGTAGCTCATCAAGCATTTCGCCAGAATCTGACATTTCTTCTTGCCAATCCAGTAGCTTACGCAGCCACGTGATCTTCTCATCATAACCGCTTCGGCTGCTTGCCCCTTCTTTATATTTCCAGTGCGCGGCAACACCCAGCTCCGACTCTTCATGCATTTGCTTGGTACGAATCTGGATCTCGATGGTTTTGCCTTCTGGCCCTAGAATTACGGTGTGGATCGATTGATAACCGTTTGGTTTAGGGTTAGCAACGTAGTCATCAAACTCGCTCGGTAGGTGCTTGTATTTGGTGTGAACTACACCCAAAGCCGCGTAACAGTCTTGCAGTTTGTCTGCGATGATACGTACTGCTCGAACATCAAACAGCTCATCGAATGCCAAACTCTTCTTCTGCATTTTTCGCCAAATGCTGTAGATGTGCTTAGGTCGACCACTCACTTCGGCGTTAATACCTGACACTTCCATTTCGTGCGTGAGGTCTTCAACAAAGTCTTTGATGTACTGTTCACGAACGATGCGTCGCTCAGAAAGCTGCTTGGCAATTTGTTTGTAAGTTTCCGGCTGTTGGTAGCGGAAAGCGTAATCTTCAATTTCCCATTTCAGCTGACCGATGCCTAATCGGTTTGCTAGCGGCGCATAGATGTTGGCACACTCTTTTGCCGCCGCACGTCGAACCTCATCAGGCGCTTTTTTAACTTCAATAAGATTACAAATTCGTTCCGCGAGCTTGATAACCACGCAGCGGAAGTCATCCACCATGGCAAGCAGCATACGGCGTACGTTATCTACCTGAGATGACGCTGCACTGCCTTCCATGTTGACATTGAGTTGGCCAATAGCCGCCATCTCTTCAACGCCATCAATTAATTTTATGATTTCTTTGCTGTATTTCTCTTCCAGAATTTCTCTGTTAAAAGCACCACTTGAAACCAAAGGAAACAGTTGTGCAGCCACTAAGGTGGCCTGATCCATAGACAAGGTGATCAAAATTTCGATCATTTCTCGTCCACGCCACAACAACAGTTCCGCTTGCTCGTTATCGGCTAATACCGTCTGGCAATCTCGATATACTTCGATTAAGCGTGAGGCTGTGTTTTTCTCTTGTCCTAGGCTAGCCACCCAGTTTTCGAGTTCAAACTGTTCATCTTGGTTTAAATGCGCGCTTCTTACCGCAACCATCTCATCATCCTAATTATTATATTCGTGTGGTTTGACTAACACCGTCCAGGTTAGTTCTTTTACCTGCGCGTAAACGCTGGCTTTATGACCACCCACCACAAATAAGGGGCCAAAGTCCTAAAGTTAGGACTTTTCAAACAATGCCATCGATTCTAGATGACTGGTATGAGGGAACATGTCCAGCATACCTAATTTAGTTAATTTATAGCCTTGCTCCATCAAGCTTTGGCTGTCCCTAGCAAGGGTAGCAGGATTACAAGAAACATAAACTACACGCTGTGCGCCAAGCTCAGAAACTTGATCGATGATCCCACTTGCCCCCGCGCGTGCTGGGTCTAACAGCACTTTATCAAACTGTTCTGCCGTCCAGACCTGCCCTTCAAAATCTTGCTCAAGGTTAGCGTGATAAAATTGCGCATTATTGATTTGGTTCAAGGATGCATTATTTGTGGCTTTTTCGACCATCTCTGCAACACCTTCAACCCCAACCACGTGCTTAGCTAACTTCGCAATCGGTAAACTGAAGTTGCCTACGCCGCAAAACAAATCTAACACTCGGTCACTCTTTTGCGGGTCTAACCACTCAACCGCTTGCTTGACCATTTTTTTGTTTACGGCTTGGTTCACTTGAATAAAATTATTTGGCGCAAAAGGAATTTTCACGCCAACTTCTTGATAGAAAGGCATATCGCCTTCAACAAGGTTTAGCTGATCTGTTGCTGGCATTAGGTACAGCGATGCACCATGACGTTTTGCCAACTCCGTTAGAGATTGAGTTTCACTCGCTGTCAGAGCACTCAAGTGACGCAACGTAATACACGGCCCATTATCACCAAGAACCAGCTCTACATGACCCAATTGCTCGGGCTTTTTAAACGCTTTTAGTGCTGAATAAATCTCTGGAAGCAGAACGTTCAGTTCCGGCGCCAGCACTGGGCAATCGGTCACTTGCGCAATTTGCTTACTCTGCTTTTTACGGAAACCAAAATGTAGCTGACGTGTTTTTTTATCAACAAACAAGCTCACTCTCGCACGGCGACGGTAGGCCTGCGAATCTCCCAATAACGGGGCATCTAGTTCAATGTCACTGCCTGAAAATTTTCGCATTAGCTGACGCAACGTTTGCTGTTTGTACGTCAATTGTTGGTCATAATCTAGGTGTTGCAAGTCACAGCCACCACACTCGTGGTAATGCGGACAAAATGGCTCCACGCGAGTGTCACTCGGCTTAAGAATCTTAATCAGTTTACCGCGAGCAAATTTACTTTTTTCTTCCACTAATTGTGTGACGACTTCTTCTCCCGGCAATGCGCCATCAATAAACAGCGGTTTTTTCTTTAGGTAAGCAATACCTGCGCCGTGGTGATCTAAACGCTCCACTTGCACCGCTTGATGACGAGTATTGAGTTGGGTTTTCTTTTTCGGTTGAAAGATGCGTGCCATGCTCTATGCCTGATTTATGTCTAATTGCTCTTCGGCTTCACTATTCTTGATTGCAGCCGTTGTGTGATTCGAGTGACTTGATTATGCTTACCGTTTATTAGGTGACGTCACTTCTTTGCTCAACGCCTTATCGTGCGCTTGAGAAATAATGCGTTATTTTCCCATATCCAGACTCCGATGTAATTAGATAACATGACCAGATATGGCTTACGAGCACGTGTAATTACACTGACTCTCGCTCCCACTCTCATCATTGGTTTATTACTGAGCGGTTTTTTCTCATTTAATCGCTACCAAGACCTTGAGAAACAAGTTATCACCACTGGTAACAGCATCATTGAGCCGTTAGCAATTGCCAGTGAAACTCATCTACTATCAGAAAGCCGAGAGGCGGTACGTCGCTTGATAAGCTACGCCCATCGCAAAAACTCTAAACTGGTTCGTAGTATCGCGGTGTTTGATGAACATCATGAGCTCTTCGTGACATCTAACTTTCACCCTAATTTCGAAGCCTTGATGTTCCCCAAAGATAAACCGATCCCGCAACTGGGCAATTCGGAAATCTACGAAAACTCACTGATATTGCGCGTACCTATTTTGTCAGAGGGTCACTATTTAGCGGAGTTGTCGAACGAAAGCCAAGGAACCAAAGCAATTGGTTATATTGCCGTTGAGTTAGATCTCTCCTCTTTAAGGCTGCAACAGTATCAAGAAGTTTTCTCTGCTTTTTTAGTTCTTATACTTGGTCTTGGCTTGGCAAGTGTGTTTGCTTCACGTCTGATGCACGATGTTACCCAGCCTATCACCCACATGAAGAATGTCGTTGACCGCATTCGCCGTGGTCACCTAGACGTGCGTATCGAAGGTAAAATGCATGGTGAGTTAGACCAACTGAAAAACGGTATTAACGCCATGGCGGTATCGCTATCGGAATATCACGTGGAGATGCAGCACAGTATAGACCAAGCCACATCAGACTTGCGTGAAACGCTTGAGCAGCTAGAGATTCAGAACGTTGAGTTAGATATCGCGAAGAAACGTGCGCAAGAAGCGGCCAGGGTTAAATCTGAGTTCTTGGCGAACATGTCGCACGAACTGCGTACTCCGCTCAATGGGGTTATTGGCTTTACTCGTCAAATGCTTAAAACGCAGCTTTCTAACAGCCAAACTGATTACCTACAGACGATTGAGAAGTCGGCGAACAATCTACTGAACATCATCAATGACATTCTCGACTTCTCGAAACTTGAGGCGGGTAAGCTGGCGCTGGAAAACATTCCGTTTGATTTCCGAGAAAGTTTAGAAGAAGTGATTAACCTACAAGCCACAAGTGCACATGAGAAAGGGTTAGAAATCACCCTAAAAGTGGACCCTAAAATTCCACCGGGTTTAGTTGGGGACCCACTACGTATCCAGCAAATTTTGACGAACTTAGTCGGTAACTCCATCAAGTTTACCGAGCGAGGCAACATTGATGTTAGCGTTGAAATGCGCTCTCAATCTGGGGACTCCGTCGAACTGCAATTCATGGTGCGTGATACCGGCATTGGTATTTCTGAACGTCAGCAAGCGCAATTATTCCAAGCATTTAGCCAAGCGGATGCCAGCATTTCACGTCGCTACGGTGGCACTGGGTTAGGTTTGGTTATCACGCAGAAATTGGTAAGCCAGATGGGTGGCGAGATCAGCTTAACCAGCCGCCTACACCAAGGTTCGACGTTCTGGTTTACGGTGCGCTTGCACTCAACAGAGATGCCAATGAGCGAACTGATTGAAGTGGAGCTTCTAACGGGCAAACAGTTGCTGTTGATTGAACCAAACATGCAAGCCGCATCCGTAACCCAACAGATTCTAAGTCAAGAAGGTATCTTAGTAACCTACCGCTCTTCGCTACCGAAAAACGAAGAACAATATGACTATGTATTACTGAATTTAGCGGCGAATCAAACGCATGATGCAGACGTCATTACACCTTGGATAGAACAAGCGAAACGCATGGCTCCGAGTGTGATCCTAGGGACGCCGAGTACCGAACTGGCACTTGCCGACCAAATTATGACAGAGCATCACGTCCAATGCCTGACGAAGCCGTTGTCTCGCCGTAAACTGCTACAAAGCCTGATTAGCGAACATGTCGAATCACCACCAACATTGAGTGCTCCAATTACGCCAAGCGAAGGGGAGCGTTTACCTCTGACGGTGTTAGCGGTGGATGATAACCCAGCGAACTTGAAGCTGATTTCCGCTCTGCTCCGCGAACGAGTAGAAACCGTCACCGCCTGCAGCAATGGCCAGCAAGCGGTGAACCTTGCGACGGAGAAAAAGTACGACTTAATCTTCATGGATATCCAAATGCCACAAATGGATGGTGTGACCGCTTGTCAGCACATTAAAGAGTTGGAGTTAAATAAAGACACGCCAGTGATTGCGGTAACTGCGCATGCCATGGCGGGTGAAAGAGATCGCTTGCTCTCGGCAGGAATGGATGATTACTTGACCAAACCTATTGAAGAGCATGTGCTACAACAGGTTTTGGTTCACTGGAACCCAAATGCTTGTACAGAGAGCATTGGCAAAGTCGCCCCTTCATACGTTGATGAGCCTGAAGGGAGCGCGCCACAATCCGTTTCTTCGCCTCAGCAGGATGTGATTATTGATTGGCAAGCTGCCTTAAAACAGAGCGCGAATAAAGAGGATCTCGCCAAAGACATGCTGCGCATGTTGATTGAGTTCATCCCTGAAGTAGAAGCAGTCGTTGACCAAGCTCTGGAGCAAGAAGATATCTCCCGTGATGACCTAATTCATGTCATCCATAAGCTGCACGGCAGTAGCTCATATTGCGGAGTGCCTAGGCTGAAATCACTCTGTGCGACGCTTGAGCAAGCACTGCGCTCAGGGGTCAGTCTTGAGGAGGTTGAGCCTGAAATGTTCGAGCTGCAAGATGAAATGATTAAAGTCACAACGACTGCAAAATTATACCTTGAACAGTAATCTGCTCGAGAGACAAGAAAGCCAGAGCATCTGCTCTGGCTTTTTAGTATTTTGTTTAAGACTTACAAGCTAGGATTCAAAAATGACCGTCGCCACAGCGTAATGACGCTCATCGGAAATGGACAGGTGAATGTGGTTAACGCCCATCGCATCCGCTATTTGTTTTGCTGTGCCCGTCAATGCGAGCACTGGTTTTCCAAGCGCATCGTTCGAGATGGAAAAATCGTGAAACGTGACCCCTTTTGCGATCCCTGTTCCCAATGCTTTTGAGGCCGCTTCTTTGACCGCAAAGCGCTTAGCAAGATAGCGGCCTTGCAGCTTAAGCTGTGAAAATTTAGCCATTTCTTCTTCTGAAAGAATACGCTGAGCAAAAGGCTCACCACTACGAGCTAACGCTTTTTCAATACGCTCAATTTCTGCAATGTCGGTCCCTAACCCTATAATCGCCATCTAGATAGCCCTATTACTGGCGTGCCTCAATCATCAGTGCTTTCATGTCCGCAACCGCTTTATTCAAACCATCAAATACCGCACGACCAATGATTGAGTGACCAATGTTGAGTTCGTAAATTTCTGGTAATGCAGCAATTGGCGCAACATTGTGATAAGTCAGTCCATGCCCGGCATTAACAATAATACCTAGATCATGAGCATAACTCGCACCAGCGGCAATCTTCTTCAGTTCTGCTTGCTGTTCGTCTTCTGTCGTCGCATCAGCATAATGACCAGTGTGTAGCTCAATAAACGGAGCACCACACTTTTTTGCCGCTTCAATCTGTTGACGATCAGCATCAATAAAGAGTGAAACTTTAATGCCAGCATCTGTCAGCTTTTTCGTCGCAGCTTTAATTTTTTCAAGCTGCCCCACAACGTCCAAGCCACCTTCCGTCGTCAGTTCTTCACGTTTTTCAGGCACTAAGCACACAAACTCTGGTTTAGTTTGCAGCGCAATCTCAACCATTTCGTCCGTCACAGCCATCTCTAGATTCATGCGCGTTTGAATGGTTTCACGCAGAATATGTACATCACGGTCCAAAATATGGCGACGGTCTTCACGTAAGTGAATTGTGATACCATCCGCGCCTGCACGCTCAGCAATTTCTGCAGCGTGAACAGGATCAGGGTATTTTGTACCACGTGCATTACGTAGAGTGGCAATATGGTCGATATTGACGCCTAAATAAATTGAGCTCATTTTCCGTTACTCCGTGCTCTGGGGGTCTGAATGAAAAATTCACGACTTTTTAAAGGTTTGCCGCCAAGATACGGCTTTAAGGCTATACGTGTAAAGCGTTTTGCCGCTTTTAGCTGCTCTTTAGTGACGAACCGCCGCTCACTGATAGCAATCAGTTCATTCCCTAAAAACGTAAGGTTATCGCGCCTAACCGAAGCTATGAAGCCTTTTTGTTCCCGGTAACGATACGTCATCTCTGGGTCGACGGGCTCGCCAGTACCTGCACAGTGCAAGAAATCCACGCCATACCCCATAGAAGAGAGCAGTGCTAACTCAAAACGACGCAGTGCTGGCTCAGGGTTCTCGTTGTGTGCCAACTCTGTTAACGCATGCAAATAATCATGAAATAGCGCTGGCATCGGCACTTCCGCCATCAAGATACGGCCAATCAGTTCATTGACGTACATGGCTGAGTAGAGATTAATGCCCGTTAGCGGTAAGCCTAGGCTTATCGGCTCGGCTTGACGCAAAGTCTTCATCGAACCTTTCCCCGACCATTTAAGTAACAGCGGAGTAAAAGGTTGCAATGCGCCTTTTAAGTTCGAACGCTTACTGCGCGCGCCTTTGGCCATTAAAGTCATTCGACCATATTCCTCACTGAATACATCAAGGATTAAGCTCGATTCACTGTAAGGGCGGCGATGTAATACAAAGCAGCGCTGTAAACCTTCAGAAGACAGATTACTCATCGAAGTCATTGTGCCTAAAAAGTGTGAAATAAAAAATAAGGAGCCAAGCGGCTCCTTATTTTAATCGATACTGAGTTTTCATCGATGTTGGAGCGAAGCATCTTCGCAGCCAAGATTATAAGTCGTCGATATAACCCAACGAGCGCAGTGCTCGTTCATCGTCTGCCCAGCCAGATTTCACTTTTACCCAGGTTTCTAGGTAAACCTTACGACCGAACAACTCTTCCATATCTAAACGCGCTTCACGACCAATGGTCTTGATCTTCTCGCCACCTTTACCAATAACCATTTTCTTCTGGCCATTACGCTCCACAAGAATCAAGGCATTGATATGGAAACCGTCAGTTTCTGGGTTGTAATCAAAACGTTCAATCTCGACCGTTACCGAGTATGGCAATTCTTCACCCGTAAAACGCATTAACTTTTCACGCACAATTTCAGATGCCATAAAGCGCTGAGAGCGATCAGTCACGTATTCTTCTGGGAAGTGATGCGTTGCTTTAGGTAAGTGATTACGCACGTGCTTACGCAGTACATCAATGTTCTTCCCTTGTTTCGCAGAGATTGGCACAACGTCAACGAAGTCCATCTTTTTAGACATCTCAGCCATGTGTAGCATCACTTCGTTACGATCTTGCACGTTGTCGACTTTATTGACACAAAGCACAACTGGGAAGTTCGATTTTTGAAGCTTAGTCAGCACCATCTCATCGTCTTTAGTCCAATGCGTACCATCGACTAAGAAAAACACTAGGTTTACATCACTTAGAGATGAGTTAGCCGCACGGTTCATCAAACGGTTAATCGCACGCTTTTCTTCGATGTGAAGTCCTGGCGTGTCAACGTAAATCGCTTGGTAATCGCCGTCTTTGTCCACACCCATAATGCGGTGGCGTGTTGTTTGCGGCTTACGTGAGGTGATCGAAATCTTCTGACCCAAGATTTTGTTCAGAAGTGTCGACTTACCTACGTTTGGGCGACCAACAATAGCAATGAAGCCACAGTGCTGGTTTTCTGGCGAGCTTGGCTCACCTTGTGATGCGAAAAACGCATCGATATCGAATTCGTTATCAGCCATTTGTTAATTGCTCAAGTGCTGTTTCAGCAGCCGCTTGTTCTGCCTTGCGGCGGCTGGTGCCTTTCCCGATTACAGGCTTGTCCACACCTGCTACTTCACACTCAACCGTAAATTCTTGGTTGTGCGCTTCACCTTTAATATTAGTCACTGTGTACACAGGCAGCGGTTTTCTTCTGCCTTGTAGGAACTCTTGTAGGCGAGTTTTCGGATCTTTTTGTGAGACGCCAGGTTTAATGGCTTCAAGGCGTGAGTTGTACCAACTCAGTACAATGCCTCGCACGACTTCAAGATCGCTGTCTAGGTAAATTGCGCCAATAATGGCTTCAACCGCATCGGCTAAAATAGAGTCTCGGCGGAAACCGCCACTCTTCAATTCACCTGGACCTAATTTTAAATAATCTCCTAGATCGAATTCACGACCCAGTTCCGCCAATGTATGTCCGCGAACCAAAGTAGCACGCATACGGCTCATGTCACCCTCGTTCACTTTCGGGAAACGATGGTACAGATCATCAGCGATGACAAAACTTAAAATTGAATCGCCCAGAAACTCAAGACGTTCATTATGCTTACTGTTGGCGCTGCGGTGAGTCAGCGCCAAGTTGATAAGCCCGGCATCTTGAAACTGGTAGCCGAGCTTTCTCTCTAGTTTATCAATTGGAGAATTCATACTCTCTCGATATAAAATGGTTAGTGAATACCACCGATGCGGTTAAAACGCACACCAGTTGGAATCCATGAAGGTAGAACGCTATCTGCGCCACGATCAAACTCGAAGCTGATCCAAATGGCGACAGCTTTGCCGACTAAGTTTGCTTCAGGAACGAAGCCCCAGTAACGGCTGTCAGCACTGTTGTCACGGTTATCACCCATCACAAAGTACTGACCTTGTGGTACAACCCACTCTGTCGTGCCGCTACGTGGGAAGTATTGCTCCACACGGTTACGAACAAGAGGGTTAACCAAAATATTGTGCTCCACGTTACCCAATTTTTCATCCAGTTGGATCATTGGAATACCGTTCGAGCTAAACTGACTTTCTTCAACATTGCTCAGTTTAACTGGTTTACACGCCGATTCACCTTGGCTTTGCACGCAAAGCTGCTTATCACTTGAATAACGCACGATATCACCAGGCAAACCAACAACACGCTTAATGTAATCCACACTTGGTTGTGGCGGGTATTTGAATACCACGATATCACCACGCTCAGGCTTACCTGTTTCAACTAACTGCGTGCGCCATACCGGATCTTTCAAGCCATAGGCGTATTTTTCTACCAAGATAAAGTCACCCACCAACAAAGTCGGCATCATTGAGCCTGATGGGATTTGAAATGGTTCGTAGATAAAAGAACGTAATACTAAAACGAACGCAATCACAGGAAAAATTGAGACGCTATTTTCAACCCACCAAGGCTGACGCTCAACTTTTTGCAAGGTCACTGCATCCAAACCATTAGACGTCTGAGCTTGAATCTCCGCCAGTTTTTCCTGACGCTTTTTCGCGAAAACCAGCTTTTCCAATAGCCAAACCACGCCAGTTACCAAAGTCGCAATAACCAACATCAGTGAGAATGTATTCGCCATTAAATTCCCTTATCTAAAAATACGAAAGTGAAAGAGCCGAAACCCTTTCACTTATTTTAATATCTAACGTCTTAAGACCGACAAGTGTGAGACAAAGTTCAACTTTAGTCTTTACCTACGTGAAGGATGGCTAGGAACGCTTCTTGAGGCAGCTCAACGTTACCGATCTGCTTCATGCGCTTCTTACCTTCTTTCTGTTTCTTCAGAAGTTTCTTCTTACGACTTACGTCACCGCCGTAACATTTCGCGATTACGTTCTTACGCAGCTGTTTTACAGTTGAACGTGCGATAATGTGGTTACCAATCGCTGCTTGGATTGCGATATCAAACATTTGGCGAGGGATAAATTCTTTCATCTTCTCTACCAGCTGACGACCGCGAGTCTGAGACTGGTCTTTGTGTGTGATCATCGCCAATGCATCAACGGTGTCACCGTTCAGAAGAACGTCTACACGTACCATATTCGAAGCTTCAAAACGCTGGAAGTTGTAATCCAAAGACGCATAACCACGAGATGTCGATTTCAGACGGTCGAAGAAATCCAGTACCACTTCTGCCATTGGAATATCGTAAGTCACGGCAACCTGGTTACCGTGGTAAACCATATCGACCTGAGTACCACGCTTTTCAACACACAGCGTGATTACGTTACCTAGGTACTCTGAAGGTACCAGGATATTACAACGAGCGATCGGTTCACGAATTTCTTCAATATCATTGATCGCTGGTAGTTTGGCAGGGCTATCAACGTACAGCAGTTCACCATCGGTCTTTTCAACTTCGTAAACTACCGTTGGTGCCGTGGTGATAAGATCTAAGTCGTATTCACGCTCTAGACGCTCTTGGATAATTTCCATGTGCAGCATGCCAAGGAAACCACAACGGAAACCAAAGCCAAGTGCCGCTGAGTTTTCTGGCTCGTAGAATAGCGATGCGTCGTTTAGGCTTAATTTGCCCAGCGCATCACGGAAGTTCTCGTAATCGTCAGACGATACCGGGAACAGACCTGCGTAAACCTGAGGTTTTACTTTCTTAAAGCCTGGTAGCGGTTTTTCACAGCCATTCTTAGCCATAGTCAGCGTATCACCAACTGGTGCACCAAGGATGTCTTTAATACCACAAACCACCCAACCTACTTCACCAGTACGAAGGACATCGGTATCTACTTGTTTTGGCGTAAAAATACCAAGACGGTCTACACCCCAAACTTGACTCGTGCTCATCACTTTGATCTTGTCGTTCTTCTTCAGTTCGCCGTTTTTAATACGTACTAGAGAAACAACGCCAAGATAGTTATCAAACCATGAGTCAATGATCAGCGCTTGTAATGGCGCATCTGGGTCACCTTCCGGTGCTGGAATCGCTGACACAATGTTCTCTAGAACGTCATCAACACCGATGCCTGTCTTCGCAGAACAGCGTGTTGCTTCCATTGCATCGATACCAACGATTTCTTCAATTTCTTCCGCTACACGCTCAGGATCGGCTGCTGGTAGGTCAATCTTGTTCAAGATTGGCACAACCTCTAGATCCATCTCAATCGCGGTGTAACAGTTAGCCAGTGTTTGAGCCTCAACACCTTGACCCGCATCTACAACCAATAACGCACCTTCACAAGCCGCTAGAGAACGTGATACTTCATATGCAAAGTCAACGTGCCCCGGAGTATCGATGAAGTTCAGCTGATACGTTTCACCGTCTTTAGCGGTGTAGTTTAGCGTCACACTCTGAGATTTAATGGTGATACCACGCTCACGTTCAAGATCCATAGAATCCAGAACCTGTGCGGCCATTTCACGATCGGTTAACCCGCCACAAACTTGGATTAGACGGTCTGATAGGGTCGACTTACCATGGTCGATGTGGGCGATAATCGAAAAGTTACGAATGTGCTTCATAGATTTAGGGTGACTAACTCTTTACAAATAGGGACAGTAAGAAACGCCATCTACTGACGGCATTTCAATCAAGTTGGCAGATTCTACCGAATTTCGTTAACGGGCGCACGTAATTTAAAGTACATACCCAAATAACCTTAAGTGGAGGGGGACAGCGCTTACTGGATTGGCTCCCCAAGTACCCTAACAAGGGTAACTTGGCGCTTGGATTCATCCTCTAACGGACGAGAAACACGTTTTGCGATCCACATTCCACCAGCTGCAAATAATACTGATGCCAATATGATGATACCTTCCCCGCCCGCGGTCAGCGGCGCTAATAGGAAGTGACCAAACATCGCACCGATAATCAAACCAAACAACGGCAGTAAATAAACCGCCATTGCTGATTTTATCAGGCTCGACTCAGGAAAACCTATCTCGACGACTTGACCTATCTTCACTGATTTATCCGTGCGCAGATGCCAAGATAAACTCTTGTTACCAATGGCTTTAGTCACAACGCCTGTTCCACAGCTTTTCTGTGAAGAGCAACTACTGCAACTGGTCTGCTGTTCGCAGCTTAAATCAATTTCGTATTGTTTACCGCGACGATGTACGTCTGTCACAGTAGCCAACGCGGTCATCATTGTTGTTTACTCTTTGTTACATTAAATGTGACAGATTGGGCGATACGTTGTGCTGTGGTCGGCGGAATGTCTCCAACTACGGAGATTTCATGTTGACCGCTCACAAAACTATGCAGCGTTCTTCGGCCTTGGCGAACCAACTGACCTTTTAACGAGTGCTCATCTTTGTTTGCTACGTAAACAGAGAAGCTAAATAGACCATCAGAATACAGCTGGCTCTCCACCATTTGATTAGTAACGGCCATACGATAGCGGTTGAGCTCGTTCGGCTCGAAACCTTCAGGGATCCAACCTACCTGCCAATTACTGGTCCCAATATCGCCTTTTGGCATGGTGAGAACAGCTGGTAATTGAACATCTTGTAGGCCACTCATTAACTCTGCGATTTTTGGATTCACCGTGTAAGAAATAGTGCGATATTGTTCAAGCATCTCACCATCACGGTCCACAAGGTCGGCACGTAACGGCAATTTACTCTTTTCATCGATCCATAGTACGTATGAATAGCGCAGACCGTCTTTAGGGACGACACGCAGCACTTGTGTTGCTACACCTGCTTCACGAGCTCTACCCACTTTTACATAGTCGTAATACAAGTTTAGCTCATCGATATTGGTGTTGAGCATAGGCATGGTCGGAGCGACCATTTTACCTGACTCGATGGTGAATGGTTCTAAACCCGTTTCGATATAGCTTACTTCTGTGCCGCGACGAATCACTTCGCGTACAGGGCCACTTAAATAGACAAGATGAGCATATTGATCGTCACCATGCGTCGCATGACGATACAGCAACGGCTCAATGCTGTTCTTTTTGATAAGGATATAAGAGAGTTCGTAACTTAAATTCTTACTCGCCTCGCTCATTTGATGCAATAAAGCCTCCGCTGGCTTATCACCAGCAAAGGCTTGAGAAGACATCATACTGAACAGAGCGCAAGCGCTGATCAGAAATTTTTTCATTCAATATCCGGATTCAGATTTGCATCTTGTTGAGATGCATCACTGTTAATTCGTAACTGCAATTCGTAGTCTCGCAGCATAGCATGAACACGCTTACGTTGCTCTTGCATATTTGCTTCACCTACAGAACGCTCAACAGACTCACGAGTTAAACTCACAGGCTCTGCGCTGCCAGCAAACGGAACTGTCTGCAACACAGGCAATTGGTCTGTTTGCGGCGACATCGAATCGCTACCACCGTACTGCTGTACACCTAAAATAACGACAAGCGATACACATGCAGCAACAGCAACTTGACCAAACTGTGTCAACCAACCTGGCAACTGACGTTTTGCTTTTTGCGGTTCTGGTTGCGACTCTTTTGGCGTATCAGCAATTGAGATAACATTTGCACTGTGCGCATCAAACGCACGGTGTGCAGGTTCATCTTCTAACGCTAACGCCACGCTTTCAGCAATATTCCACTCAGGTTTTGCTGGCGCTTCGCCTCGCATCACATCACCAATCAGGTGATAGTTCTGCCAAGCATCACGGCTCTCTTGGTCTTGCTCTAACTCTTGAATTAAAGCCTTATCGACCAATTCTCCATCCATGAGAGCTGAAAGTTTTTCTTTGTCAGCCATTATTTTCACCATAGTTATTACTTGTACTAGCGTTGCAAAAGAGGTCTGATTTTCTTTTCCACCGCCTCACGAGCACGGAAGATACGCGATCGTACCGTTCCTACCGGGCAATCCATCACTTCTGCAATTTCTTCATAACTCAAGCCATCGAGCTCTCGTAATGTCATTGCGGTTTTTAAATCTTCAGGTAAAGCTTCGATTGCACTGAACACCACCCGTTGCAATTCTTTGGACAACGTTAAGTTCTCAGGGTTCGATATTTCTTTAAGTGCACTACCTGTTTCGTAAAATTCAGCATCTTCAGCATCGACATCTGTCGCTGGAGGTCTACGCCCTTGAGCAACAATGTGATTTTTCGCAGTATTCACTGCAATGCGATACAGCCACGTATAAAACGCACTCTCCCCACGAAAGCTGGGAATAGCTCGGTAAGCTTTAATAAACGCTTCTTGTGCTACATCTGGTACATCGCCAGGATTACTAACGTATCTGGAAATAAGATTACATACCTTGTTCTGGTACTTCGTTACCAGCAGATTGAATGCTTGCTTATCGCCATTCTGAACTCGCTCAATCAATACTTGATCGGTCAGCTGCTCGTTCATTCGAGCGGATACTCCTATTTGTTATGCCCCTACTCTTCTCAGATATGGGTACTAATTATGCAAAACGTAGTATTGACACCACTGCTTACTTGAGCACTATTGTGACCCTAACGTGAATGAGAAAGTTCCATGGTTTCTCAAGTTTTTTGTCATTGTTTTTTCACAGTGTGATGTCTATACCCAAATGACCACCGTTGCCTGACTTTAGTCTAAGTTTGACAAGCGAGCATCTTGAGGGGAAATGGGTATAATGAATGATCTCTGTCCCAGATTGTGCTGGGTCGAGCATGGAAAAGCAATGGCATTGACAAACTATTACTTTTCATTTGCATGGCTAATGGCTATCTGAACACCGCGTTACAAATATAACTTAGGAAGCATGCTCATGCTCTGCATGAAAAAGAAGAGTGGCTCAGTCACCGCAGTAACACGGATGTCGATAGGTCTCCCAACTTAGCCCTTAGCGACGGGTGTCGCGATAATGGAATGCACATGGTGTGCAAATAATACACAAGGTGACTTTGTTACCTTAGCTTGGGATTATAAAAGTTATATGAACACAAATCGTGAACATGAGTGTGATGTGTTAGTGGTAGGGAGTGGCGCGGCTGGTTTGTCGTTGGCTTTGCGCGTTGCTAACCACTGTAAAGTGATGGTGCTGAGTAAAGGGCCACGCAGCGAAGGGGCGACCTATTATGCCCAGGGTGGTATTGCTGCTGTATTTGATGAGTCAGACACCATTGATTCACACGTTGAAGACACGCAAATCGCCGGCGATGGTATTTGTGACGAAGATATCGTGAGGTTCATTGCTGAACATTCAAAAGAGTGCGTACAGTGGTTGATTGATGGTGGTGTCCCATTTGATCGTGAAGAAGATGATTCTGACGATGAACCTCGCTACCACTTAACTCGTGAAGGTGGCCATAGCCGTCGTCGTATTCTTCACGCGGCAGATGCGACAGGTATGGCGATGCAAACCTCCTTGCAAGATAACGCTCACAACCATCCAAACATTCATGTTCTCGAACGTCACAATGCGCTGGACTTAATCACCGAAGACAAAATTGGCGGTGATAAAAACAAAGTTATCGGTGCTTATATTTGGAACCGCAACGAAGAGCATGTCGAAACCGTGCGGGCCAAATTTGTGGTTCTCGCTACAGGTGGCGCTTCAAAAGTTTATCAATACACCTCTAACCCAGATGTTTCGTCTGGTGATGGTATTGCCATTGCTTGGCGTGCAGGGTGTCGTGTGGCAAATATGGAGTTTAACCAGTTCCACCCGACGTGTTTATATCACCCAGAAGCACGTAACTTCTTGTTGACCGAAGCGTTACGTGGTGAAGGTGCTTACCTGCGTCGTCCCGATGGTTCTCGCTTTATGCCAGATTTCGATGAGCGTAAAGAGCTTGCTCCGCGTGACGTCGTGGCTCGTGCTATCGACTTCGAAATGAAGCGTTTGGGTGCCGACTGTATGTACCTCGACATCAGTCACAAACCTGCGGACTTTATTACTAAGCACTTCCCAACCATTTACTCACGTTTGATGGACTTGGGCATTGATATGACCAAAGAGCCAATCCCAATCGTACCTGCTGCGCACTACACTTGTGGCGGTGTCATGGTGGATAGAAATGGCTGCACCGATCTTAAAAACTTGTATGCAATTGGCGAAGTCAGCTATACAGGGCTGCATGGTGCTAACCGCATGGCATCAAATTCACTTCTCGAATGCGTGGTTTATGCTTGGTCTGCGGCGAAAGATATTCTAAAACATCACACTAACGTGGAGCTTCCTTCACAGGTGCCATGTTGGGATGAAAGTAAAGTGACCAACAGTGATGAAGAAGTGATCATTCAGCACAACTGGCACGAGCTTCGTCTGTTTATGTGGGACTACATGGGCATTGTACGAACTGACAAGCGTTTAGAACGCGCCTTGCGCCGTATCCAACTGTTGCAACAAGAAACGCATGAGTACTACAGCAACTTCCGTGTATCGAACAACTTATTAGAACTGCGTAACCTTTTACAAGTAGCAGAGCTGATGGTTCGTTGTGCGATGCAGCGTAAAGAGAGTCGAGGTTTGCACTACACGCTTGATTATCCGAACCAACTGGAAAACAGCGGACCAACGATTTTGGTTCCAGCTAAACAGCTTTAATTCGACAAAATAAACTATTACATCAACAGGGAGCATTGGCTCCCTGTTTCATTTCCCACTGGCGTAATACCAAAGATAATTGACGGTAATGCTGATCGTCACAACTATCACGCCAAATCGTGACGCTACGGCCAGACTGCAATCGAAATGTTATCTTGAATGGCAATGTCGATGTATCGACTCGTTGTAACTGATCCTTTTCAGACTCAAGAGCCGCCGAACATTCACTATACTCAAGGGCCTCAAACCTAACCGAGCCATCGCAATGCACATACCAATAACCCTGACTTGTCGGTTTAACAAAGCCTTGGCTCAGTAGTGCCTTAACAATCATTAATAACAAATAAATCGATAATACGAGAGGGATGCTAGAGAGGGTAACGGCCCAAGTCATCAGTAAGAAAAGTATTACATTGAGAACTCGGGCAGTCAGAGAGGGAGAAGCGGTAAAATTAACGAACTTTGCTGAGGTTATGGGCGACAATTTTATCAACCATTGCAGCATGACCTAAGTTTTCGCTGCGGCCATGCCCCATTATCCAAGTAAACAGATCAGGATCATCGCATTCAAGTAAAGAAACAAAGTCACGCTGCTCTTGTTCACTCAGAGTATCAAAGCACTCTTCAAAAAACGGCATAATTACTACGTCAAGCTCAAGCATGCCTCGACGACAAGCCCATTTAATACGCGCTTTTTCTTCCGGAGTGTACATTCACTATTCCTTCATAGATGTCTTGTTGTTAGTGCGGAGTGTAACAAGGGATGTGCTACGTCACTAGTGTGCGGGTCACAATACGATAGTGAAAGCAGACAAATGTTGATTCGTAAATCGCTCCCCTAGTATCTCAAGGTTATTTGGGTATAACATAGCGGAAAAATATCTTCAAAAGGCATTGTAATTATGGAATGGCAAACTCGTTTTTCAGCACTACCTCTCTCAACTCAAGACGCACTTCCAGAGTTATCTATCTCGCTGCTGGACAATTTCGGCATGGTCACCATGGTCGGTGACGATAAAAAATCATACTTACAAGGTCAGGTTACCTGCGATGTCGTTTCTTTAGAACAAGACCAATCAACGTTAGGCGCACATTGTGATGCGAAAGGTAAAGTGTGGAGTGTGTTCCGCCTTTTCCATCACCACGATGGCTACGGCATGATCCAACCAAAATCGGCGATTGACGTAGAACTTAGCGAAATAAAAAAATACGCCATTTTCTCTAAAGTAACGATTGAAGCTTCTGATGAAGTTATCTTAGGTGTTGCCGGCGTAAAAGCCGACGAGCTTATTTCTTCAATGAGCAAAACGACTGGCAGCGTTCGCCCTGTTGAAGGCGGCACCGCGGTACAAGTTTCACAAAGCCGCTGGCTACTGATATTAAGTGCGTCAGCTGCGCAACAAGTCGTTGAAAATACAGATGCTGCCCTTACGACAAATGAGCTTTGGAATCGTTTCGACATTGAAGCTGGTTTACCATTTGTCCCTGCATCCGCGCAGAATGCTCACATTCCACAAGCACTCAACGTGCAAGCTTTAGGAGGCATTAGCTTCACAAAGGGCTGCTACACAGGACAAGAAACGGTAGCACGAGCTAAGTATCGCGGTACAAATAAACGTGCGATGTACATCGTAAAAGGGGCAACTTCTGCTCCATTTAGTGACGAGCCAATTGAGCTCGAACGCAGCGTGGGTGAAAACTGGCGTTCAGTGGGTGCTTTATTAAACCACTACCAGTTCAGCGACAATCAAGCGATTGGCCTGATCGTACTGCCCAATAATCTCGATGAAGACACTCGTCTTCGTTTGGTTGCTCAACCAGAATGTGAATGGACAATCGAATCACTGCCTTACAGCCTTGATGATGAGTAATACAATCAATACTCCTTTGATGCAATTTCTCACAGACCAACACATTCCGTTTCGTCTGTTACCGCATCAAAGACCAGCAACCACTATTGAGGATGCCGCGCAACAACGCGGCATTCGCCCTTCTCAAATGGTAAAAGCGATCTTGCTACGAGACATGGGTAATCAATATGCTCTCGCCTGTGCGCCTGGTGATCGTAGTGTCGATCCCAAAAAAGTGCGCTCGTTACTGCAATGCCGCCGGATGACTTGCGTTGATCAAGCCGACGTTGAGGCCATCACAGGTTACAAAATTGGTACTGTCACTCCACTATTACTCAAACGACACATGCCGATCGTGTTCGATCCTAGCTTACTAGAAGAACAGGAAGTCACGATCAGCAGTGGCGATCGCATGGCTGGACTGGCGCTTTCTATCCAAGATCTTATCCAATTGTGTCAGCCGACCGTAGCTGAGATATGTCGTTAGTCGTCTAAAAATAATGTAATAGCACGTAGTGTTTCTATCATCACGTGATCTCGCTCATATCTATAAAAATAGACGAGAGAATTTTTAATCACATATAAAACATAAATAGTCACAAAGATAAAACTCGTATATGCTGAATTTGTTGGTTAAGTTTCAAACAAGCACTTAACCAACATAAAGTGAATCAGCTGACTGAATGACAGTATTCATGCCGTCAGCTGTCCACTTTTGTGTAATGCATCTGTGACTATTCGCCCGCTGAAGCGGGCTTTTTTTTTGTACGGAACTTTTTTCTCTTCCTCTTTATCTAACCGTTAGGACGTAAAGTTTGTTCTGTTGGATACCACCTTAATAGGAACAATTAGCAAACAATCATTTTCGTTCTATTCTTAATTCTGTAACAAAACTATTGCTTAATGCGTCACATAAAAAGGAGTGTATTGTCGTAAGGGTTCCTTGAACGGTGATTTTTTGGGGTAATCCTCACGCTATTTAAGAGATGACACTGTCAAATTGTCTAAGACAACACAAATCTCTGACGCAACACCCTACATCTGTATTTAATACTATGGCTGTCACAATAATTTTCGCGTCCAAAACGTAGAATACCTAGGCTAGGTTAGATAAAAGGAAAGTAAATATGAGACTGTTTAAGCGCTATACACCAAGTATGATTGCTAAACATATAAGTCGTCTTTTTAAAGGAAGAATTTATATTTACGGGGTCGGTAGATTCGAGTTTGATAACGGCAAGTTAATACTGCCGGAGAAAGCAGAGCAACGCCATTTCCGAGCGGTCAAAGAGATCAACCAAGAAATAATGAAACTCCGATGCGCATATGCTTAGCAAAACGTTGATAAAACAAAGGCTGGATTAACCAGCCTTTTGTGTATTTGAAGTTCGCTTTACACCTACTGACGTGCCAGATCCGGCAGATGACCTTTTAGACCAAGCGCACGCTTCATGATCTCATCTTTCGCTCCCGGCAATTGACCCGCTAAACTCAAACCAATGCCACGAACCAGCTTCTTAGCAGGATTCTCTCCAGAGAACAGGTCTCGGAATCCTTGCATTGCAGCGATCATCTTTGCAGCTTCCGCTTTGCGCCAACGCTCATAACCTCTTAGATTGCGTTTGCTGCCAATATCTTGGCCTTGCTTCCATAGCGCTAGCACCTCTTGAGCGAGGCTGGCTGCATCTAATAAACCTAAATTCACACCCTGCCCCGCTAGAGGATGAATGGTATGGGCCGCATCACCAACCAATGCGACTCGCTCCACAACAAAATCTCGCGCATAACGCATTTTCAGAGGAAACGCGGCACGCTCTCCCACGACTTCACATAGACCAAGTCGTGTATCAAATTCGCTCGTCAACGCTTTGTTGAAATCATGCTCACTCATTGCCAATAGCTGCTCTGCACGATTTGGCTCAGTGGACCAAACAATAGAGCACATATCTGGTTGCGACATTGGCAAAAACGCCAATGGCCCTTGAGGAGTAAAAATCTGTCGTGCAATGCTATTGTGCGGAGCAGCGGTTTTAACATTCGCGACCAGAGCATGATGTCCATAATCCCAATGCGTTAACGGAATATCCATTTGATGACGAAGCCACGAGTTTGCCCCATCGGCTCCGACCACTAACTTAGCCGTCATGGCTTGACCATTGTCGAGCGTCAACCAACTTTCTTGTTCGCCCACCGCTAAGGTCGCGCAACGTGCAGGCATAAACATAGTGACGTTATCGAGCTTTTGGACTTGTTCGAGCAGTGCGAGTTGAATCACTCGATTCTCAACAATATGCCCTAAATCAGGTTGTGCCATGCTTTGTGCATTGAACTCAATACTAGCGAAGCTATCTTGCTCCCACACTTCCATTCCGTAGTATGGTGAAGCTCGGCGTTGCTCTATTCCCTGCCAAGCGCCAAGCTTACGCAAGATCGTCTCACTAGAACGGCTCAACGCAGACACACGCACATCAGGTAACTCTTTCAACGACTCATCTGGCACCTTGCCTTCTATTACGGCGACACGCAGATCGCTGTCCTTGAACGCGGCAGCAAGTGCCAACCCAACCATCCCTCCGCCGATGATGGCGATATCTACACTTTGCATCATTGCTTTTTATTACCTAATTCAGTGCGGCCGTTCATCGTTTTACCAAACCAAGCGTATGGCGCAGTAGCGGCTGCTTAAAAATAGAAAGGTTATCCATCGCTGCTAAGGCTGTATTTCGCCCAATTCGCATCGCGGGTAAATCATTTGAAAAAATATGCACTAAGGCACTGGTTAGCCAGATCGTTTCGCTTCGATCTGCCTCTCTACGCTGACTAAAGCGCATCAAGCCTTGATAAAGACCAACATCATCGCTTTGCTGCACGATTTCTTCTGCTAGCGAGACAACGTCGCGAATACCAAGATTAAAACCTTGTCCAGCTATCGGATGCAGCGTTTGCGCCGCATTCCCAACAATCGCAAAACGATGAGAAATATTTTGCTTTCGATGGCGAAGAAGCAATGGGTAACTCGCACGTCGTCCCACTTTTTTCATCGCGCCCAAACGCCAGCCAAAGTCTTGTTGTAAACGTTGGAGAAATGCTTGGTCAGATAACTCAAGAACTGCTTGGGCTTCCTCAGGGTGCAGACACCAAACTAAAGACATTCTATTGTCACTCATTGGCAATAAAGCTACAGGGCCATTTTCAGTAAAACGTTCAAAGGCTCTACCTTGATGAGGTTCTTGAGTCACAATATTGGCAATGACAGCCACTTGTTCAAAATCTTGCTCAGAAAGCTCTAAACCAATTTTCTGACAGCAGGTTGAAACAGCACCATCGGCTGCCACCAACAGTTTTGCGTCAAGCTGCTCACCGCTTTTCAACGTAATATGGGTACAGTCTTGCTCGCGCTCGATATCGGTAACAGAGTCAGGGCAAAACAGTGTAATGGATGCGCTGCTATCTAATAATTCTTGATATACGCGACCAACATCGGCTAATTCGACAACATACCCTAGTGCTTCAACGCCAATCTCTTGCTTGGTAATTTCCGTCATCCCAGCATGAGAGCGATCAGAAACGTGAATATGTTCAATGGGTGTGACAAACGGTTCTACTGAAGTCCAGAGCTGTAGTTGACGCAACAGATTGACAGTACCGTAAGACAATGCGATTGAGCGAGAGTCAAAACCAGGGTGCATATCTGACTGCGCTTTAAAAGGCTCAACGACGGCAATGCGGAGCTTTCCCTGAGACAAATGGTCAATCGCCAATGCTAACGTTGCACCAGCCATGGCACCACCAGCAATGACTACATCATATTGCTTCATGCTAACCTCTGGACCATCTACGATTAATGAATAGTAGGCTTTTTATCGCTACTTTCAGGGCGAACACCAAACTCAGCATGAATCGTTAGTACGCAAGCTTTGATGTGTTCAATCACTTGTTCTAGCAATTGCGCTTGTTCACCGAGGTCATCATCTTCATCAATGCCTAATTTGGCAATCTCTTCTAGGTCAGCCAATGCTTCTTTAGCGTCATCTGACGCTTTATTTAGCGCAACACCTGCTAGACCTAACCCAGAAATAAAGTGGTTTACGAAATCGGACACGCTGTCAGCCAACGCGAATAAGCCTTCTTCTCCCGGCTCATCTGGTAATAATAAAGACAGCTCCATCGACGTGCCCGTGAGTTCATTGACAGTAACGGTGAATACGCTTTGAGCAAACGCTAGCGCGGTAGAAGGCCAACCCATACCATCATTGGTGTAGTCAAACAGAATAGGCTGCCAAGTTTGATCATTAATCGCCAATCCACCACTTAACATGCCGACAAATAAGCCATGTAATTCCGCAGGTGTTACTGCTAGGCTTGCAGATTGCAGTTCAGCAGCAATAGATTGGTATTCAGGAAGGGTGATTTCACTCATAACTTGGCTCATTCTTGCATAATAATGTATTGGTATATCCTACCATCAAGGTTAGTGGTCTGAAACGGCTATCAAATTCAATTTTGAACAGCATTTGCTCAATTTGCCCAATTCCTGTGTGATCTCGTCATCATTTCTCTTTCTGTGATGGGAAATGCTTGAATCTTAATAGCGGTTTTCCTATAGTTTGCTCCTCGGTAGTTGTATGAAGCAACACCTTAGATAGCGCGAATATAGAGTTTATTCATCATGAGCAATCAAGCGATCGACGTTGAAATATTAGGCAAAGTTACACGAGTGAATTGTCCGACAGGACAAGAAGAGTCTCTTGTTGCAGCGGCAAAAGATCTGGATCGCCGATTGAAAGAAATGAGCGAACGTACTAAGGTAACCAATGAAATCCAACTGCTGACCTTCGCTGCATTGAATATTTGTTATGAGTTGCACACCAAGTCATACGAATCAAACGGTCAACAGCAAGAAATTACTGAGCGAATGGAAAAGCTCACTGCGTCTCTTGAGAACGCACTAAGCAAAGTTACGCAAGGACAGCAGTAAATACAAAATTTACCCTGGGGTGTGCGTCAGCAGGATTTAAGTCCCTGAGCCGATAAGCAATACCTAAGGGTTAGTATTTGGTAACTATTGAGCAAGCTCGGCATGCACCGAGAAGCCTACGGTTGTCATTGCTGATCCGCCTTGAACCAGCTGGTTCAAGGGCCACAATCCTCAACGGCACCCTGGGGTATTCTCTCTATGTCAGACCTCTCTCGACAAGACTTCCGCAAACTGATTCGTGAAAAGCGCAACGCATTGTGTAGCGACACGCAATTCCAAGCGGGGATCGACCTTGTCACTCATTTCTCTCAACTTCCTGAAATCCAGCAAGCACAGCATATTGCTATTTATCTTTCTGCTGACGGTGAACTTGATACCAAGCCGCTCATTGAGTGGTTGTGGCTACAGGGAAAATCGGTTTATCTACCTGTCATCCATCCGTTTTCCAAAGGTCAGTTACTGTTTCTTCTGTACGTAAGTGATGATCAATTGGTCTACAACAAATACGGCATCTTAGAGCCCAAACTGGACATCCGCCACCTCAAGCCCGTTCGTCAACTTGATATCATTTGTACGCCTTTGGTTGGATTCGACAGCATCGGCCACCGCTTAGGCATGGGCGGAGGGTATTATGACCGTACCCTGTCTCATTGGTTTATAACCGGAGAAGGTGCCAAGCCTGTTGGTATCGCTCACGACTGCCAACATGTAGAACGCTTACCAATTGAAAGCTGGGACATTCCATTACCTAAGATCGTGACCCCAAGCCGAATATGGCAATGGGAAAGTGGCAAGTAAGCCGCTATAATCACGCCCGCAAACGTTAACGAACATCTATTCAGGAGATTGGCATGACTCAAGATGAAATGAAAAAAGCGGCTGGTTGGGCAGCACTAAAATATGTTGAGAAAGGCAGCATTGTCGGTGTTGGTACTGGCTCTACCGTGAATCACTTCATCGATGCACTAGGCACTATCAAAGACGATATTAAAGGTGCAGTGTCTAGCTCTGTCGCTTCAACTGAGCGCCTTAAAGAGCTTGGTATTGAAGTATACGAGTGTAACGACGTAATGAAGCTGGATGTGTATGTTGATGGCGCAGACGAAATTAACCCAGCACGTGAAATGATCAAAGGCGGCGGCGCGGCTCTGACTCGTGAGAAAATTGTCGCAGCAATCTCTGATAAGTTTGTATGTATTGTTGACGGCACCAAAGCAGTTGACGTACTAGGTCAGTTCCCACTACCTGTAGAAGTGATCCCAATGGCACGCTCTTACGTTGCGCGCGAATTAGTCAAACTGGGCGGTGACCCGGCTTACCGTGAAGGCGTTGTGACTGACAACGGCAACGTAATTTTGGATGTACACAACATGCAGATTACTAACCCGAAAGAAATGGAAGACAAGATCAACGGTATCGCGGGTGTGGTGACTGTGGGTCTTTTTGCTCACCGTGGTGCTGACGTCGTAATCACAGGCACACCAGAAGGCGCAAAAATTGAAGAATAAATAACAGCTCAAATCGACCTATCTGGTTCACTTTTCTGTTATTTCATTACATACGGTGCTGCAAGGCACCGTTTTTTATTCCTTTCTCTAAGAAAATTATCTCTTATTCCGTAATTTTCTTACCCAAAGCAATTTTTTTTTGTTACTTTATTGAACAGAAGACGCACAAGGAAACGTTTGTCCTCCTACAAAACTATCAATTATCCCCTTTTTAATAGTTTTGCCCAATGTGCGCCACATTAGCCCACCTTTCCATTTTAAGGACGAGAAAAAATGGCCAAAGTTTCACTGGAAAAAGAAAAGATTAAGATCCTCTTGTTAGAGGGACTCCACCCTTCTTCAGTTGAAGTTCTTCAAGCAGCTGGTTATACCAACATTGAGTACCATAAAGGTTCCCTTCCGGAAGAAGAATTGATTGAAGCGGTTAAAGACGTGCACTTCATCGGTATTCGCTCCCGTACGAACCTATCCGAAGAGGTAATCAATGCGGCGAATAAACTGGTTGCAATTGGCTGTTTTTGTATCGGTACTAACCAAGTAAACCTAGACGCAGCAGCAAAACGCGGCATTCCAGTGTTTAATGCACCGTTCTCTAACACACGCAGTGTGGCGGAGCTGGTACTTGGTCAAATCCTACTACTTCTGCGTGGCATTCCTGAAAAGAATGCGCTTGCACATCGCGGTATTTGGAAGAAAAGTGCTGACAACTCTTACGAAGCACGTGGCAAACGTCTTGGCATTATCGGATACGGCCACATTGGTACGCAGCTAGGTATTATTGCCGAAAACTTAGGTATGCGCGTTTACTACTACGACATCGAGAACAAATTGTCCCTTGGTAATGCGACGCAAGTACATACCATGAGTGAACTACTAAACAAGTGTGACGTAATTTCTCTGCACGTTCCTGAAACGCCAGAAACAAAAAATATGATGGGTGAAGCTGAGTTTGCTCGCATGAAGCCAGGCTCAATCTTTATTAATGCAGCACGCGGCACTGTCGTGGATATTCCAGCACTTTGCCATAGTTTAGAAGCGGGTCACATTGCGGGCGCTGCGATTGATGTATTCCCAACAGAACCAAAAACGAATGCCGACCCGTTCGAATCTCCTTTGCAGAAGTTCGATAATGTCATCCTCACTCCACACGTTGGTGGTTCAACGCAAGAAGCACAAGAGAACATCGGTGTTGAGGTCGCAGGAAAACTGGCGAAGTACTCTGACAACGGCTCTACGCTTTCAAGCGTAAACTTCCCAGAGGTGTCACTGCCAGAGCACGGTGGTGAATGCTCTCGCTTGCTTCACATCCATAAAAACCGTCCTGGTATTCTTACTCAGATCAACACCATCTTCGCGGAAGACGGCATTAACATTGCCGCACAGTACCTACAAACAGCCGCTGAAATCGGCTACGTAGTGATCGATGTTGAAACCGAGCGCTCAGAAGAAGCGCTAGCGAAACTGAAAAGTATTGAAGGCACTATCCGTGCTCGTATCCTTCACTAATTTGTGAAGCAGAAATAACAAAGGCAGGGAGTACCCTGCCTTTTCTTTTTGCACCCAGTATTACTTCAGCTTGTAAATCACGTCAACTTGATCGCGAATAATCATGGTAGAATCCTGGTAGCTGTTTGCCCCTTCTTTACTGTCCATCGCCATCGAGCGCATTAGAATTGGCTGAACGTGCATCTGTCTGTAATTGATCTGCCAGACATCACCCAATTTTTTCTCAAAGCCAGTAGCCAGTGACGCTGCTTTTTCTCGCGCATCTTGGATAGCCGCCATGCGTGCCTTTTGCTGATACTCAGCCTGGTTGCTTACCTTAAGTTGAATATTATCAACCTGATTAATCCCTGCTTCTAACGCCATATCTAGGTACTGGTTTAGGTTTTTTAGATCCGTAACCGTCACATCAATGCTACGAGAAGCGCGATAACCAACGAGCTCTGCTTTACCAGATTTAGGGTAGTGGTATTGAGGCGCAAGGTATAAATTCGAGCTGGTAACATTGTCTTTTGATAAGCCAGCATCGGACAGATTTTTCAGAAATTGCTCAACGGTTTTGTCAACTGACTGCTTGGCCTGTTCAGCAGTCATTGTCGTGTCTACCACTTTCACAGAAAACGTCGCCATATCTGGTGTAGCAATAACTTCACCATAACCTGTCGTCGTTACGTGAGCAAATTCAGGCGAGTTCGCCAACACTGAAGCACTAGTAAGGCTGAGTGCAGAAGCCAGCAAAAATGAATACAGTCTCATTCAATAAATCCATCCATACAAAAATAAAGTACTTACTCTCAGCAGAAAGGCTCAAGATTCAGACAAAACTATCACTACTGAGAAAGTGTATGGTTTCATAATAGAAACTTCTGTCGATTATCCAAGCACTCAGAATGACTTCTAACACAACTTTGACTATGTAACATTGGCGTAATTTTTCAACGAAACACTCTGTCGGCAATGAACCCATCGATGCGACAATGAACTTATTGAGGTAAGTGTCGCTGAGCATACCCGACTATCGCGTGTGAGATTTCTTGTAGAACCCCCGTTTCCAGTTGCCAATGATGCCAATAAATCCGATGGGACATTAAAAAACCGGGAGTAACATCAACCAACGCGCCACGCTCTAGCTCGTCGGTAATTTGCAAACGAGGGATTAAGCAATAGGCTACACCAGCTAACGCCACTTTTAGAAACGCTTCAGAGCTGCTGATGTTATGGTGAATGACGCTATCAGGGCTGACATTGAAATGCTCGGTAAGAAAGGTTCTATGTAGGTCATCATATTGATCATACGAAACGGCCGGCGCCTTGGCCAAAGTCTGGTTATTAACGCCTTGAGCAAAGTAACGCTGATAAAACTCCGGGCTCGCGACACAAACGTAATCAACACGTCCCAAGTAATCCGCTCTACAGCCAGGTATCGGCTGGGATTCTAAGCTGATCGCCCCCGTCACTTCGCCACTTTTTAGCTTTTCGATGGAACGAGATTCACCATAGATAGTGAGTTTGAGTTCAACCTGACGCTGCTTCATGACATCTTGCAGTGCAGGCAGTAGCCAAGTAGCAAGGCTATCAGCATTGGTCGCCAAAGAGAGTTGTACAGGTCGAGTACTGGTATCATTCTTGAGTTCGGGTAGAATTTCATGCTCGAGTAAGCGCACTCGACGATAAAGGCCTAATAACTTTTTACCAATCGGCGTTGGCTTGGGTGGTTGACTACGAACCAAAACGGGTTGTGCGAGAAACTTCTCTAATTGTTTAATACGTTGAGAAATCGCTGATTGCGAGACAAATAAATGCTCAGCAGCACGCTCAAAGCTCCCCTGATAAACCACGGCATCTAATGCCTCAATCCATTTGTAGTCCAACCCTCTCATCCTACTCTTCCTCTCCTGATAAAACACCAACCCTTAAATTAGCTTGGCTAATATAATATTAAAATCATTAATTATACTTATTTAGATAAACTCTTTATCTTTCACTCTTCTGAGAATTTATTGGTTATTTTGAAGTGAGGTGAAGTGTGAGCTTGTGGGTTCTATTGCAAGGGTTTGGTTTAGGGGCATCAATGATCATTCCGATCGGCGCACAAAATGCGTATGTCTTAAATCAAGGCATAAAGCGCAATCATCACCTGACGACTGCCACTATTTGTAGCATCCTAGATATGATCTTCATTTCTCTAGGTATCTTTGGTGGTGGTGCGATTTTGTCTCAAAATGAAATCTTGCTAACATCGGTGACGCTTGGTGGTATTGCCTTCCTGAGCTTTTATGGATTACTGTCACTTAAGAGTGCGTTTAAGTCAGACAGTGAGTCAGAATCAAAAGGTGAAGTCGTCGCTCGTGGTCGTCGAACGGTCATATTAGGCGCGTTAGCCGTCACAGTACTTAACCCACACTTGTACTTAGATACAGTCGTTATTCTGGGCTCTATTGGTGGGCAGTTTGAAGGCCATGACCGAATTGCTTTTGCACTAGGTACGATGATGGCTTCCTTTGTTTGGTTCTATACCTTGTCGATAGGAGCCGCAAAACTAGGCCCTACCCTATCAAAGCCAAGAGTGAAAAAAGGCATCGACATCGCGGTCGCAGTAATGATGTTCACGATAGCGTATATTTTAGCTAGCGAACTTATTGAAAAGTACTGGTAATCAACAGGACAACATAGACATGGAGTCACTAAAGCGTATCTATGATATCAATAGAGAGCGACTCAACGCGCTCTCTATTCCTTTTCGGGAATGGCAGCATGAAGCCATCTTAGACTTTGACACGGATATAAGAATTGCGTCCGAGCTTGGATGGACAGGCACGCACACCAAAAGCCTCTTCTTAAAACTTAAAGGGCAAGGCTACGCAATTTATCTAACAGAAAAAGACTCTCGCCTCGATGCCAAACAAATAAAGGCCGTCACAGGTAAACGCCCCTCAATTTGTGACGACGATGAAATGGTCGAAGTGTTAGGTTGTTTGCCTGGAGCGGTATGTCCGATTGGCTTACCTGAATATGTCACGCTCATTGTTGATACAACCCTGTATCAACACGAAGAGTTGCTCTATACGCCAGGGTTGCCTGAATTCACCTTTGGCTTTGCCGGTAAACATCTAAAACGTCTATTGCTTGCCGGTAATCACATTCTTTATGAGATATAAAAAAGCGAGGCCAATTGGCCTCGCTTTCGAATATCTACCGCTTGTATTAAGCGTCGATTTTGTTCAGATGAACATCCATTTGTGGGAATGGAATTTCGATACCATTTTCATCCAATGCTTCTTTAATACCTTGCATTGCATCAAAGTATACGCCCCAGTAATCTGCAGTTTTCACCCATGGGCGAACCACAAAGTTTACTGAAGAGTCTGCCAGTGTAAGTACACCGATTGTGATATCAGGATCTTTCAAGATACGCGGATCTTTTTCTAGCGTCTCGCGAATTACTTTCTTCGTTAGTTTAAGATCCGCTTTGTATGACACACCAATCACTAAGTCGACACGTCGCGTTGCATGACGAGAGTAGTTAGTAATTGCACCACCGATTACTGACGAGTTAGGCACAACAACCATCTTGTTGTCTGGTGTTTTTAGAACAGTTTGGAAGATTTGAATTGCTTCAACACTACCCGCTACACCGCCAATTTCTACGTAGTCGCCAGATTTGAATGGACGGAACGCAACAATGAGTACACCAGCTGCAAAGTTTGATAGTGAACCTTGTAGCGCAAGACCAACAGCAAGACCTGCCGCACCGATTACAGCCACGACTGAAGCGGTTTGAACGCCTAATCGACCAAGAGCGGCGATAAGTACGATTACAAATAGCAAGTAACGAACAAGACCGTGAATAAATTCAACGACAGCCTTATCCATGTTTTTCTTTTCTAGTACTTTAGAAACACTACCAGCGACTGCTTTAACGATAATATTACCGATAAACAGAATAAGCAGCGCAGAGATAATGTTCACACCGTACTGAACCAGTAGATCTGAGTTGTTTGTCAGCCAAGTTTCAGCCTGAGTTAGACCATCCGTTAAAGTGGTATCGATACCCACCGATTCACCTGCCATAATTCTTATCCTCAAAAATAAAGATATATAAATCCAATTGCCGTTAATTTATGAACCTTGTTTTTTAAAGGCTCTTTTCTAAAACAACATCCCTATTGCCCCACTGAACAGTGTCAGATTTTTGGCACAATATCCCAACTTTGACTTTTTTCAAAGTCAGAGTTTCGCAAAGATATGCAAAACAAGACTTTATCAGAGTTTTCTGATATTGGCTTGTTACAGGTTACGCAATGCACTCTTATTTCGCCACTCCTATGACTGATATTCCTATGTTTTTATTTAAAAACGTTAAAGGGGGAACATCCCACCAGAAAATACAACCTGACGCATAAAGATATCAATAGGAAAACAGGGAAAGAAACATAGGGGCAAAATGATAGACATAAAAAAACCCGCTCAAAAAGCGGGTTTTTAAGTAACTTAATCAGTAACGATTATAGTACGTCAACTGCGTTTAGGTCAGCAAATGCTTGCTCTAGACGAGCTACCATTGAAGCTTGACCAGCACGTAGCCATACGCGTGGATCGTAGTACTTCTTGTTTGGTGCATCTTCACCAGTTGGGTTACCGATTTGACCTTGTAGGTAATCGTGGTTTTCAGCTTCGAACTTACGGATACCATCCCAAGTTGCCCACTGTGTATCAGTATCGATGTTCATTTTGATAACACCGTAACCGATAGACTCACGGATTTCTTCTAGAGAAGAACCTGAACCACCGTGGAATACGAAGTTTAGAGAGTTCGCTGGAAGACCGAATTTCTCAGAAACGTGCGCTTGAGAATCACGTAGGATAGTTGGAGTTAGAACAACGTTACCTGGCTTGTACACGCCGTGTACGTTACCGAAAGATGCTGCGATAGTGAAACGGTGGCTGATTGCGCTTAGTTTCTCGTATGCGTATGCAACGTCTTCTGGAGAAGTGTATAGCTCAGACGCATCCATATCAGAGTTGTCTACGCCGTCTTCTTCACCACCAGTACAACCTAGTTCGATTTCTAGAGTCATGTTCATTTTAGCCATGCGCTCTAGGTACTTAGCAGAAATCTCGATGTTCTCTTCTAGAGACTCTTCAGAAAGGTCGATCATGTGAGAAGAGAATAGTGGCTTACCAGTTTGCGCGAAGTACTCTTCACCAGCGTCTAGTAGACCGTCGATCCAAGGAAGTAGTTTCTTAGCAGCGTGGTCAGTGTGTAGGATTACTGGTACACCGTAAGCTTCAGCTACAGCGTGAACGTATTTCGCACCAGCAACAGCACCTAGGATTTGAGCTTCTTGACCTTCAAGTTTTAGACCTTTACCAGCAAAGAAAGCAGCGCCACCGTTAGAGAATTGAACGATAACTGGAGCTTTAACTTTTGCAGCTGCTTCAAGTACTGCGTTTACAGAGTCAGTACCCACACAGTTTACTGCTGGAAGTGCAAAGCTGTTTTCTTTTGCAACTTCAAATACTTTCTGAACGTCATCGCCAGAGATAACACCTGGTTTTACGAAGTCGAAGATCTTAGACATGGATGTAATCCTATTTATCTGTCGTTTTTAAACAAAACTTGTTAAGTTGAAAATCTTGCAAACGTTTGCTCACAACTGAGGCTATTCTAGCAGAGTTCCTCACACGTTGCAGCAAACAAGAAAGCGGGAGAATCACTCCCCCGCTTTGCTTTAATTACTTAGCGCGTGCTTCTAGCATTTCTACTGCTGGAAGAACTTTACCTTCTACGAACTCAAGGAAAGCGCCGCCACCTGTAGAGATGTAAGAAACGTCAGCTTTGATACCGAACTTGTCGATAGCTGCTAGCGTGTCACCACCACCTGCAACAGAGAAGCCTTCAGATGCTGCGATAGCTTCTGAGATACCTTTAGTACCTGCTTCGAAGTTCTTGAATTCGAATACGCCTACTGGACCGTTCCATAGGATAGTCTTCGCGTTCTTAAGGATTTCTGCTAGTTCAGCTGTTGAATCTGGGCCAAGGTCGAAGATCATGTCGTCGTCTTGTACTTCAGAAACGTGTTTAATTTCTGCTTCTGCGTTTTCGTCGAATGCTTTCGCACATGCAACGTCAGTTGCTACTGGAATTGCACACTCATCCATTAGCTTCTTAGCAGTGTCTACTAGATCCGCTTCGTATAGAGACTTACCAACGTTGTGGCCAGCAGCTGCGATAAATGTGTTAGCAATACCACCACCAACAACTAGTTGGTCAGCGATTTTAGATAGAGACTCAAGTACAGTTAGCTTAGTAGAAACTTTTGAACCACCTACGATAGCAACCATTGGACGAGCTGGGTTGTCCATTGCTTTACCTAGTGCTTCAAGCTCGTTTGCTAGAAGAGGGCCAGCACAAGCGATAGGTGCGTGCATACCAACACCATGAGTTGACGCTTGAGCGCGGTGAGCCGTACCGAATGCATCCATTACGAATACGTCACATAGTGCTGCGTATTTCTTAGATAGCTCTTCGTCGTTTTTCTTTTCACCTTTGTTAAAGCGAACGTTTTCTAGAACAACAAGTTCACCAGCGTTTAGCTCTAGGCCATCTAGGTAGTCTTTTGCTAGCTTAACTTCACAATCTAGTGCGTCGTTTAGGTAGTTAACAACTGGTTGTAGAGAGAACTCTTCAGCGTATTCACCTTCAGTTGGGCGACCTAGGTGAGACGTAACCATTACTTTAGCGCCTGCTTCTAGGCAGTGCTTAATAGTTGGAAGAGATGCGATGATACGTGCATCTGAAGTTACTTTACCGTCTTTTACTGGCACGTTTAGGTCAGCACGGATAAATACACGTTTACCTGCAAGATCCAGGTCAGTCATCTTGATTACAGACATGATGTGTCCTCTCAAATATTGATAATTAAAGTTTTTGAAAACTCGGCAACCCTGCCAAGCCTGTTAATTCTTCAAACTGGTTATAGATGATATGGAGATATCATGGATTTATTTCAAGGCTTGAAATAAAAATTCTCCATCACTTCTTCGTCATTACTGCTCCACTTGAGAAGAAGCTTGCATTGCTAAGGCAGTATCCAGCATCCGGTTAGCAAAGCCCCATTCGTTGTCGCACCAAACGAGCATTTTTACTAGTTGCCCGTTACTCACTCTAGTCTGGCTTCCATCTACAATCGCACTATGGGGGTCGTGGTTAAAGTCGATGGAAACGAGTGGCGATTCAGTATAGTCAACAATGTTACGTAATGTACACTGAGATGCGTTAACAATGGTTTGATTTACGTCATTAACTTTCACATTTGTATTAATTGTGACACTTAAATCCATTGCGGTGACGTTAACGGTTGGGACACGAACAGAAATTGCTTCGAATTTGTTGGAAAATTTCGGGAAGATTCTTTCAATCCCCTTATGCAACTTGGTGTCAACCGGAATAATAGATTGGCTAGCAGCGCGGGTACGGCGTAGATCGTTATGGTACGCATCGATTACTTGCTGATCGTTCATGGAAGAGTGAATCGTGGTAATGGTACCGGACTCAATACCGAAGGCTTCGTCTAACACTTTAATGATGGGAACGATACAGTTGGTAGTACAAGAGCCATTGGAGACAACACGGTGCTCGTCTTTCAGAGTTTCGTGGTTCACACCATAGATAATCGTATTATCTATGTCGTTTGCGCCCGGGTGTGAAAACAGCACTTTCTTCGCGCCAGCTTCTATATGCGCTTGCCCATCGGCTTGTGAACCAAACACGCCAGTGCAATCCAAGACAATATCGACTTCTAAATCGCGCCAAGGAAGTAGTTCGAGTTCAGAGAGGTGAAGAATGCGAATAGAGTCATATTCGCCGCTGTCATGATGAACATGCAAGTGTTCTTGGTCGTGGGAGATTTTTTTACCGAAGCGACCATGACTAGTGTCATATTGCAGTAGGTGCGCCATCGCTTCTGGCTGCGCTAATTCGTTAACCGCCACAACCTTGATCTGCCGATGTTTTCCGCTTTCATATACGGCTCGCAGAACATTACGACCTATACGTCCAAATCCATTGATCGCAACCTTTAGCATTTATCCTTCGCCCTACCAAAAATTTCGTGTCACAGATACTACCTGATCAGGCTGAAAAACGCACCTGTTGAATCATAGTAAAGCAGGATTAAAAAAGGCCGAGACAATGCTCGGCCTTATTACAACAATAATTAAAATGCGACGTCTAAACCTAACCAGTAGCGACGACCATCTTCGACATATCCGTATTCTTCGTAACTGATTTCCTCATCCAGCAAGTTATAGATCGCACCTTTAATACGAGTATTATCGGTTAACTGGTATGTCACACCAGCGTCAACAAAAGTATAAGCAGGCTCTACGATACTGTTTCTTGATGGGCCAGTAACCGGATCCATTTCTTTACCTCGGTAAGTGACTTTAGCCCAGCTTTCTAGATCTGTTGTTGTTTGCCAAGTTACATCCACATTGAACAGATGCTTTGGTAACTGCTGCAGCGGCATGCCTTTGTATTCACCTGTTTTTTGCTCTGAGTCGGTAAATGTGTAGCTCGAACTGAGGTAAATGGTTTCCGTTAATGGCGATGCTAAGGTCGCTTCAATACCTTGTGTGACCGCTTCGTCCACGTTAATGCGGTACGTTGGATCTGCACCCCATTGGTTTGGTCCATCTGTACAGATGGTATCTGGACAAACAACACGTGTGATCTTGTCTTTGAACTCATTATGGAACGCAGTCAAAGAGACATCTAAACCAGAGTCACCTTGATACAAGACACTGATTTCTTTGTTTAGCGACGTTTCAGGATCAAGGTCTGGGTTACCGTAGATATTACCGCCGCCACTGACTTGCGCCCAACCAGGAGTAATTTCACGTAATTGCGGAGAACGGAAACCTGTTGCCACACCGCCTTTCACAGTCCAAGACGGGTCAACTCGCCATACACCATAGACACGCGGACTAAAGTGCGCGCCATAGTTTTCGTCATGATCTAGACGACCACCAAGCGTAACGCTAAACGGATCGGCGATTCTCCATTCATCTTCAATGAAAACAGCCCACTGCGTATTCGATGTTTCGGTCTTCGATGACGCTTTGTTGGAGGTGAAATCCTCAAGCTCTGCATGAGTGGCGTCCACACCAGTCGTCAGCGTATGGTTTCCAATTCCAGTCACTAAGCTCGACTTGAATGTGGTGTTGGTGATCGTCATCTCACGAGATTTGTTTTCGCTCTCTTCACGTTGTAAGTAAGTATCTGAGATGCCAACCGAGTCCCAGTCGCCATTGTGACTTAGCGTTACATAATTACGACGATATTCGTTGAGTGAATCCTCACAACCTCTTCGGCAACCCGTCGTTGGTACGGAAAGGCCAACGTTACCGCGACGACTTTGTGCCGATGTGCCACCCTCTAGCTGCACAGAATGGCGGTCATTAATCTGGTAGGTCAGTTTTGAAGAGATACTTTGCATATCTTTATCTTCATAACCGTATTCAATATCGTCTTCTTCTCTTGCGGTATACTGACCGTATACTTGGAGAGATAGATTTTCGGCTAGCGGCCCATTGACGAAGAAATTCGCGCTCTGCTCTCCGCCCGAGCGACTGTTTTCTTGCAGAACCGTGTCTAGCTGAACATTACCTGTCCACTCCATCGCGTCTTTTCGCGTGATCACGTTAATTACACCACCAATCGCATCAGAGCCATAAAGCGTCGACATTGGACCACGGATAACTTCAATTCGCTCAATCGCTTGAAGAGGAGGCAACCAACCTTGTTCGATACCAGGGCCGTCACTATTTGGACGAGTTTCACGTGTGCTTTGACGTTTACCATCGACCAGTATCAAAGTGTATTTGGAGCCCATACCACGGATACTGATGTCGGTAGTGTCACCACCGCCTGTCACGACAACACCAGGCACACTTTTTAGTGCATCAGTCACATCGCGGTAATAACGAGAGTCCAACTCCTCACGCGAAATCACACTAATACTTGCAGGCGCGTCCGCTTGAGATTGCTCATAACTTGATGCAGTTACAACCACTGTTTCCATTTTAGAAACTGCATCATTGGCAAACACATGAGGGACACTGACGAAGGCTAAAATACCAGTTGCAGTAATAACTGGCAGTCTAAGAGTAGACATCTATATCTCCATAATTGATAATGATTATTATTTTCGAAAGTGAATTATTCACAAATAGAATGAGATGCATAGTGAGAGTTATGGAACGGTTCTTCCCATTTATGGAACCCGTGCATAACGCAGTAAGGAGTAAATGAAATATGCACGACTTAGCATCAATTCGAGCCTTTGATGCGCTCAATCAGCATAAGAGTTTGACCGCCGCTGCCAAGGCCCTTAACCAGCCTAAATCAACGCTGAGTCGTCGCTTGGCACAATTAGAAGAAGATTTCGGTCAGGCTCTAACCGCAAGACAAGGTAACCGATTAGTTCTGACAAGAGCGGGAGAAATTTTTGCCCACTACAGTCGCCAGATTCTTGAGCTAAGTGAAGAGAGTTATGACGCGCTTCAAGGTTTAACAAACCAAGTTTCAGGGCCGCTACATATTGTTTGTCACACAGCATTAGTTAGAAGTTGGCTAGGTGGTGTGCTCAACGGTTTTCTTGCCGATAATCCTGACGTTAGGGTCCAACTTACCAGTGACTTTTCTGAAGCGCACCATGACCCAGATTTGTTCATCTGGCTCGGTGAGCGTAAAGATCTCGATTGGCGCAAAGAGGTATTAGGCTCATTTCGTTACACGCCCTTTGCCTCTCCAGCTTATCTTGATAAGCACGGTTCGATCCTGCACCCCAAAGAGCTTGAAGCGCATCCGTGGATCGATTTTGGCTCGGTACAAGAAAATGGATTGATGCTCACACACCCCCAACACGGTGAGTTCTTTTTAGAACCATTTGTGAGTCGCTTATACAGCGACAACATCGCAATGCAGATCGACAGCATCGCGAATGGTCATGGTATAGGACTGCTGCCAACTTGGACAGCAAGCGGCTACGAGAAACATCATCCGGGTCGAATCACACCTTGCTTAGAAGGTTGGCTTTCAGAGCCCATCTCCATTAACTGCTATACGCCTGCAGGAAGACCGCCATTACGCTTATCCGTACTTTTAGACTGTATTCACCAAAGCATTCCACAAAGTTGGAAAACCTGACAAAAAACAAAAAAGGCCATCGCAATGATGGCCTTTCCAACTTTATTATCTAACAGTCGTCCTTTACGTTCGACTATTGAGACAATCTAGCAATTACGCTAGCAATTCTTTTGCTGTGTTCACTACGTTTTCAGTCGTGAAGCCAAACATCTCGAATAGCTGACCAGCAGGTGCAGATTCACCAAATGTCGTCATGCCGATGATGCGACCATCGAAACCAACGTACTTGTACCAGAAGTCTGCGATGCCCGCTTCGATAGCGATGCGTGCTGTTACGTCTGATGGCAATACTGCTTCACGGTAAGCGGCGTCTTGTTTGTCGAATGCATCCGTTGATGGCATTGAAACAACGCGTACTTTCTTACCTTCTGCCGTTAGTTGAGTCGCAGCTTCTACTGCTAGCTCAACTTCAGAACCTGTTGCGATAAGGATTAGCTCTGGCTTGCCTTCGCAATCTTTCAGGATGTATGCACCTTTCGCGATGTTCGCTACTTGCTCAGCTGTACGATCTTGTTGCGCTAAGTTTTGACGAGAGAAGATAAGTGCTGTTGGTGCATCTTTACGTTCAATCGCTAGTTTCCATGCTACGGCAGACTCAACCTGGTCACATGGACGCCATGTGCTCATGTTTGGCGTTACGCGTAGAGATGCCATTTGCTCAACAGGTTGGTGAGTTGGGCCATCTTCGCCAAGACCGATCGAATCGTGCGTGTACACTTGGATGTTCTGAATTTTCATCAGCGCAGCCATACGCATTGCGTTACGCGCGTATTCCATAAACATTAGGAATGTCGCACCGTAAGGAACGAAACCACCGTGCAATGCAATACCGTTGATGATAGCAGTCATACCGAATTCACGTACACCGTAGTGAATGTAGTTGCCAGAGAAGTCATCCGTTTCTAGAGACTTAGAACCAGACCACATGGTCAGGTTAGAAGGCGCTAGGTCAGCGGAGCCACCCATGAATTCAGGAAGCATTTGACCAAACGCTTCTAGTGCATTTTGCGATGCTTTACGTGATGCAATGTTCGCTGGATTTGCTTGAAGATCAGCAATGATTTGGTTCGCTTTTTCTTCCCATTCCGCTGGAAGTTCGCCGTTTAGACGACGTTTAAGCTCTGCTGCTTCTGCAGGGTAAGCTGCTGCGTATGCTTCGAACTTTTCATTCCAAGCCGCTTCTTTCGCTGCACCTGCTTCTTTTGCATCCCACTCAGCGTAAACATCTGCAGGGATTTCAAATGGACCGTACTCCCAACCTAGGTATTCGCGAGCCGCTTGAATCTCATCGTGACCTAATGGTGCACCGTGACAGTCGTGTGAGCCAGACTTGTTAGGAGAACCGAAACCGATAATTGTTTTAGTACAGATTAGAGTCGGACGAGGATCCGCTTTAGCCGCTTCAATCGCTGCGTTGATTGCTTCAGGATCGTGACCATCTACCGCTGGGATTACGTGCCAGCCGTAAGCTTCAAAACGCTTAGGTGTATCGTCAGAGAACCAACCTTCAACGTGACCGTCGATAGAAATGCCGTTGTCATCCCAGAACGCAATCAGTTTGCCTAGACCTAGCGTACCTGCTAGAGAGCATGCTTCGTGCGAGATGCCTTCCATTAGACAGCCGTCACCCATGAACACATACGTAAAGTGGTCAACGATGTCGTGACCTTCTTTGTTGAACTGTGCCGCTAGTGCTTTCTCTGCGATAGCCATACCAACAGCATTAGTGATGCCTTGGCCAAGAGGACCCGTTGTTGTCTCGATACCAGGCGCGTAGCCGTACTCTGGGTGACCTGGGGTTTTTGAGTGCAATTGACGGAAGTTTTTCAGATCGTCAATAGATAGCTCATAACCGCTTAAGTGCAGTAGAGAGTAAATAAGCATTGAGCCGTGACCGTTTGACAGCACGAAGCGGTCACGGTCGGCCCACTCTGGGTTTGATGGGTTGTGGTTTAGGTGAGAGCGCCAAAGAACTTCAGCGATATCAGCCATACCCATTGGTGCGCCTGGGTGGCCTGAGTTAGCTTGTTGAACACCATCCATGCTTAGAGCACGAATTGCATTGGCAAGATGTTTACGAGACGACATGTCTGCTCCTGAGTACATTAAGCGAAACGAAAAGTAGGTCATAATTCTCTCAAAGCCCTGTTGGGTGTGCAAACGTTTTCCAGTCCAAAACCTCACAAATATTGCACCTTTCACGCCAAATCGTTCGAAGTTCTTAAAATTATCAATAAATCAGGCAAACGTTTGGTTATAACAAAAACCAAAAAAGAGCTTGTAATTCGAGCAATCAAATTTAGAATAGACGTCTAGATGTAGATACACCTACAAAAATTAGTATTAATTTGCGCTGGAGAGTTTATCATTCCCCAGTTTTAAACCAGATATAGTGGAGCTAACATGGCTAAGCACCTGTTTACTTCTGAGTCAGTATCAGAAGGTCATCCAGATAAAATTGCAGACCAGATTTCTGATGCGGTTCTTGACGCGATTCTAGAGCAAGATCCAAAGGCTCGTGTTGCATGTGAGACTTACGTTAAAACCGGTATGGTAATGGTGGGTGGTGAAATCACGACTTCAGCATGGGTAGACATCGAAGAGTTAACTCGTGAAACCGTTCGTGAAATCGGCTACGTACATTCAGATATGGGCTTTGACGCAGATTCTTGTGCGGTACTAAACACAATCGGTAAACAGTCGCCAGATATCAACCAAGGTGTTGATAAAGCTGACCCTAAAGAACAAGGTGCAGGCGACCAAGGCATCATGTTTGGTTACGCTTGTAACGAAACTGAAGTACTAATGCCAGCGCCAATTACTTACTCTCACCGTCTTGTTCAAAAGCAAGCAGAAGTTCGTAAAAACGGCACACTACCTTGGTTGCGCCCTGATGCAAAATCTCAGGTAACATTCCAATACGATCAAGGTAACATCGTTGGTATCGACGCGGTTGTTCTTTCAACTCAACACTGTGATTCAATCTCAACTTCAGACCTGCGTGAAGCGGTAATGGAAGAGATCATTAAACCAGTGCTACCTTCTGAGTGGATCAACAAAGAAACAAACTTCTTCATCAACCCAACTGGTCGCTTTGTAATCGGTGGTCCTATGGGTGACTGTGGTCTAACAGGTCGTAAGATCATCGTAGATACTTACGGCGGCGCAGCTCGTCACGGTGGCGGTGCGTTCTCTGGTAAAGATCCATCAAAAGTTGACCGTAGTGCAGCATACGCAGCACGTTACGTAGCGAAAAACATCGTAGCGGCTGGCATGGCTGACCGTTGTGAGATCCAACTTTCTTACGCAATCGGTGTTGCTGATCCAACGTCTATCATGGTGGAAACGTTCGGTACTGAGAAAGTATCTCACGACATCATCATTGAAGCGGTTCGTCAATTCTTCGACCTACGTCCATACGGTCTACAAGAAATGCTTAACCTTCTTCAACCTATCTACAAGAAGACAGCCGCTTACGGTCACTTCGGTCGTGAAGAATTCCCGTGGGAAGCGACAGACAAAGCTGCACTTCTACGTGATTTCGCTGGCATCAAATAATCAAGCCAAGCAAGAATCAATCAAGCCCTCGCCTATGGCGGGGGCTTTTTATTTTCAGCAACTTTTATCCAGCCATTTCGACTAATACCGCCCCGCCTCACGAAGTAGTCGTGTTTTTCCCTCACTTTTATACCGAATAAATTTTCAGCAATTATTTGTAAATTATCCCATCTCCGCCAATAGTTAAAATATTGTTAATTCCAATTTAAATAGAGACGTCGGATGCTGGCGATGTGGCAGCAACACTTAATAAAGACACGAGTCAGGCATCTTTATGGCCGATACCAAACTAAGCCAATGCTCAGATGTAAACTTGAAAAAGTCGCTTCAAGTTTGACTGAACAAAAACCGCTGTCAGTTGGTATAAGCGGATAATGTGGGAATAAATCAAGGAGGAGTTATGCCTCGAACTGTTAATCCATCGGACTTCCACAACAAGCGAAAGGAAGTGCCAGATAAAGAATACGCCAGAACCATACCGTGTAATACGGTCAATCTTTCTGCACCTTTTCATTGGCTCGCATTAGGTCTGCATGATTTCGTGCGAATGCCCCTCATCAGTGCTTTCTATGGCATCTGTTTTATGGCGGCTGCGATAGGCATTGTTTTGCTCGTACAGTGGCAAGGCACACACTTGGTCGTCATGCCCAGTTTGATTGTTTACATGTTAATCGGTCCATTTCTCGCGCTCGGCTTGTATGATGCCAGTTGGGAGAGAGAGCGCGGACACAAAGCTAGCTTGTTCCATTCCATGAAAGCGATCGGTCGTAACTCAACATCTCAATGGGCATTCGCCGTGTTACTCGCAGTGTGTATGATATTTTGGATGCGCATTGCCGCTCTACTTCATGCGCTTTACCCTTCTGTTCAAGGGGCATCTTTAAGTGAGTTCCTACCCTTCCTTGTGATAGGATCTTTAGTTGGCTTTGTTTTGGCTTGTGTGGTGTTTAGCATTTCAGCCTTTTCTATTCCGCTTATGATGGAGCGTCGCGTAGACATGATGACCGCTGTATTTACCAGCTTTAATGCGGTGAAATTCAACATTCCAGCGATGATTGTTTGGGCAGCGATCATCTGCGGCGGTATTCTTATCGGCTTTGCAACGTACGGGATCGGAATGTTGTTTACCATGCCAATTCTAGGCTACGGTACATGGCACGCTTACCATGCCACCATCAAGAAAAAATACACTCCGTAATTAACTGATGCTATGATCTGGCCCTCGCGAATGCGGGGGCTTTTTTATTTGATTTATCGAGGTGAGTTGTGGATATAGAACTAAGCTATAAAGCCAAGCAAGTGATGGCGGATTGCATCGCGATGGCAGAGCAAGCTTTCAAACGTTCTTTCCCTATTCCAACGGTCACCTTCAACGTCCGCGGGAAAGCGGCAGGAAAAGCCTACCTTCAATTAAATCAAGTTCGCCTAAATCCCGTTTTATTTCGCGAAAACACCCAAGCATTCTTAGATGAAGTCATTCCTCATGAGGTAGCACACCTAATTACCTATCAGGTTTACGGACGAGTTAGACCTCACGGCAAAGAATGGCAAGGTGTCATGGAAGCCGTATTTAAAGTGCCAGCCAAAACCACTCACAGCTTTGAAGTAAAATCCGTTCAAGGTAAAACCTTTGAGTATCGTTGTGGTTGTATGACCTACCCTCTATCGATTCGCCGTCATAATAAAGTGCTGCGCAAAGAGGCAACGTACTCTTGTCAAAAATGCCGCCAACCACTTAACTTCACGGGCGTTCAATTATCGTAATCTATATCTCATAGTGTTACTTGCGTTCCCAAAATAAAGATCGAGTTTATCAAAACCTTCCCCTCGCCACTTATTGTTAACTTACTCATCACTAAAGCTATTTTATGCGTGTTATCATGAATAAAGTCATACTTTATAAAGACTTTAATCATGAAATACCTATTCTCTTTGTTACTTATCGCGCTTTCTAGCACTGCGGTTGCCGCGCCACCAAGCTCATTCTCTGCCGCCAAACGTGAGGCGGTAAAAATTTATCAAGACCATCCAACGAGCTTTTACTGTGGCTGCAACATTCAATGGCAAGGCAAAAAAGGCTCCCCAGATTTAGCCTCTTGCGGTTACCAAGTCCGTAAACAGGAAAAGCGGGCCGCACGAATCGAATGGGAGCACGTTGTACCTGCGTGGCAATTTGGCCACCAGCGTCAATGCTGGCAAGATGGCGGACGTAAAAACTGCAAGAAAAAAGACAAAACCTTTCGCTTGATGGAAGCAGACCTGCACAACCTAACCCCTGCCATTGGTGAAGTAAACGGTGACCGTTCGAACTACAACTTTAGCCAATGGAACGGTATCGATGGCGTGAGTTATGGTCGCTGTGAGATGCAAGTGAACTTTAAGCAGCGTAAAGTCATGCCACCAGACCGTGCTCGAGGTTCGATTGCTCGTACCTACCTATACATGAGCAAAGAGTACGGCTTTAAATTATCAAAACAGCAAACGCAGTTGATGAGTGCTTGGAACAAAACCTACCCAGTCGATAAATGGGAATGTGAGCGTGACGAGCGCATTGCCAAAGTACAAGGCAATCATAACCCATTTGTTCAAAAAGCCTGTCGCGCACTCTAGTGCTCCTCTACCTTGAAGCGTTTCAATAACTGATATTGAAACGCTTCTTGCCCCTTGTTTTTTCGGTGGAAAGCATCCATGTTAGGGTTTAAGTTTATTCTCTTGCTGGAAATCTCATGCGTATCCCTCGAATTTATCATCCAGAAACCATTCATCAACTTGGCTCACTTGCTTTAAGTGACGACGCAGCAGGCCATATTGGCCGTGTTCTGCGCATGAAAGAAGGCCAAGACGTTCTCCTATTTGACGGCAGCGGCGCAGAATTCCCAGCGGTTATCAGTGAAGTCAGCAAAAAGACGGTTTTGGTTAACATTACTGAGCGTGTAGAAAACAGTATTGAATCCCCTTTAGACCTGCACCTTGGTCAAGTTATTTCACGTGGCGATAAGATGGAGTTCACTATCCAAAAGTCAGTGGAACTTGGCGTCAATACCATCACACCTCTGATTTCCGAGCGTTGTGGCGTCAAGCTTGACCAAAAGCGCTTTGAGAAAAAACTCGCGCAATGGCAAAAAATCGCCATCAGTGCCTGTGAGCAGTGTGGACGCAATGTCGTTCCAGAAATTCGTCCAATTATGAGCTTGGAAGAGTGGTGTAAAGAAGAGTACGATGGCTTAAAGCTCAATCTTCATCCTCGTGCTAACTACTCAATCAACACACTGCCAACACCTGTTGAGAAAGTGCGCCTACTGATCGGCCCTGAAGGCGGTTTATCGTCTGAAGAGATCGAGATGACTCGAGAATATCAATTTGAAGAAACGCTACTCGGCCCTCGCGTTCTGCGCACCGAAACAGCGGCTCTGACAGCAATTACAGCCTTACAAGTTCGTTTCGGCGATCTTGGTTAAACGGAGAAAAATAATGATCAAACTCGGCATTGTGATGGACCCAATTTCGTCCATTAACATCAAAAAAGACTCTAGCTTTGCCATGATGCTTGAAGCGCAACGACGCGGCTATGAAATCCACTACATGGAAATGAATGATCTGCATCTAGATCAAGGCGTTGCCATTGCAGATACTAAAGTGGTGGAGCTAAAAGAAGATCCAAACGGTTGGTACGAGTTCAAATCAGAGCAAACGATCGAACTGTCTGAGCTAGACGCTGTACTAATGCGTAAAGATCCTCCGTTTGACACAGAATACATCTACGCGACTTACATCCTTGAGCGTGCAGAAGAACAAGGTGCACTGATCGTTAACAAACCTCAAAGTCTACGTGATTGTAATGAAAAACTGTTTACAGCGTGGTTCCCTGAGCTGACACCAACGACAATCGTGACGCGAAAAGCAGAGAAAATTAAAGAGTTTCGTGAAAAACATGGTGATGTCATCCTAAAACCGCTTGATGGTATGGGCGGCGCATCTATCTTCCGCGTAAAAGAAAACGACCCTAACGTCTCTGTAATCATCGAGACACTGACCAACCACGGTCAAGACTACGCAATGGCGCAAACCTTCGTGCCAGATATCAGCAACGGTGACAAACGTATCTTAGTCGTAGATGGTGAACCAATGCCTTACTGTCTAGCTCGTATTCCTGCAAAAGGTGAAACGCGCGGCAACCTAGCCGCTGGTGGCACAGGTGAGGCTCGACCACTAAGCGAGACCGATATTAAGATTGCTCAAACTGTCGCTCCTACACTGAAAGAAAAAGGTCTTATTTTTGTTGGCCTTGACGTAATTGGCGACAAGCTAACAGAAATCAACGTCACCAGCCCAACCTGTATTCGCGAAATTGAAGCGGCTTTTGACATCTCAATCACTGGCAAACTGATGGATGCGATTGAGCGTCGAGTAAAAGGCGAATAACTCAAACTGTATTACAGTTAATAGAGAGCGTAGTACATTAACTTAAGCAAACTCATGCACATACCTAGATGGTAAACTGTATGATGTTTGCTTAGGGCATTTACGAGAGTTAAGGGTCAATATGAGTATGAATCTCACAAATCACTTTTTGGTTGCCATGCCAGGGATGAAAGATCCGTACTTTCAAAACAGCGTGACCTACGTTTGTGAGCACAACGAAGACGGCGCTATGGGGTTAATGATCAATGCTCCTGTTGATATCACCGTCGGCAACATGCTCAAGCAGGTGGAAGTTCAGCCAGTACACCCGCGCCTATTTGAAGCCAGCCTAGATAGACCAGTCTACAATGGCGGCCCAATCTCGGAAGATCGTGGTTTTATTCTGCATAAACCTAAAGATTACTACGAGTCCAGCGTCCAAATGACCGATGACCTCGCTGTAACCACTTCACGTGATATTCTTTCGGTGTTAGGAACAGAAGCAGAACCAAGTGATTACTTAGTGGCACTTGGCTACTCAGGTTGGAGTGCAGGCCAATTAGAAAATGAGCTGGTCGAAAACTCTTGGCTCACCATTGAAGCGACGCCTGAAATTATCTTTAATACACCAATCAACGAGCGTTGGAAGAAAGCGATCGAAAAGCTGGGCATCGACCCCAGTCATCTTTCAGCAGACTCTGGGCATGCTTAGTCCGAAATACAGTTACATTAGATAGAGACACCTTATGTCACGCACAATTATGGCTTTTGACTTTGGAACCAAAAGCATTGGTAGCGCTATTGGCCAAGAAATTACTGGTACGGCTTCCCCATTAAAAGCCTTTAAAGCCAATGACGGTATTCCAAATTGGGACGATATCGAAAAGCAAATCAAAGAGTGGCAACCAGATTTGCTAGTGGTCGGTTTACCAACTGATCTTCATGGCAAAGACCTTGAGACCATAACCCCTCGTGCACGAAAATTTGCTAAGCGTCTGCAAGGCCGATACGGCTTACCTGTTGAACTGCATGATGAGCGTTTATCTACAGCAGAAGCTCGTGCGGAGTTGTTCAGCATGGGCGGCTACAAAGCCCTATCGAAAGGGAATGTGGACTGCCAGTCAGCGGTGGTGATTCTAGAAAGCTGGTTTGAAGCCCTCTGGGGTGAATAAAACACAATACTCAAAACAAGAAAAGGTTGGCAAGTGCCAACCTTTTTTCGTCTAAACACGCTTAATCCATATCGATCTTAACGTTAGCAAGACTGCCCGTAGAGAATGCTTCGCCACGTTGCGTTTTCAACATCAAGCGCAAATCATTCGCCGAATCGGCACTGTGCAGCGCATCCTCTTCGCTGATCTTACCTTGCATCACCAACTTATAAAGAGATTGATCGAACGTCAGCATACCAAACTCATTTGAGCGAGCCATGGTTGACTTCAACTCATGCAAATCTCCGCGGCGGATCAAATCCGATACTCGTGGGCTATTTAGCAAGATCTCAAACACACCATGACGCCCCTGCCCATTCTTATCTCGGATCAGCTGCTGACCAACCACACCTTTTAGGTTCATCGACAAATCAAACAAGAATTGTTCTTTTTGATCTTTCGGTACCAAGTGAAGAATGCGCTCTAAGGCTTGGTTGGCGTTGTTGGCGTGCAACGTTGCCATACACAGGTGACCTGTTTCAGCGAATGTCATCGCGTATTCCATTGTTTCACGGCTACGGATCTCGCCAATCAAAATCATATCTGGCGCTTGACGCAGCGAGTTTTTAAGCGCAACTTCATAGCTTTCCGTATCTAACCCAACTTCGCGTTGAGTCACGATACAGCGCTTGTGCTCATGCACGAATTCGATCGGATCTTCGACCGTCAAAATGTGTCCCGTCTTGTTGCTGTTTCGATAGCCCGTCATTGCCGCCATTGTGGTGGATTTACCTGACCCAGTAGCACCAACCACCAGCACCAAACCACGCTTGGCTATCGCTAAATCTTGCAACACTAACGGTAACTTTAATTGCTCAAAGGTGGGAATATTGGTTTCAATACGACGAATCACCGCACCCGGTAATTCCCGTTGAAAAAAAGCACTAACACGGAAGCGGCCACAATCTCTCACAATGGCAAAATTCGATTCACGACTTTTACGAAATTCCTGACGCCGATCTGGCTCCATAGCACTGTCGAGTAATGCCGCCACATCACTCTCGGTGAGTTTTTCACCTTGAGGTCGCAATTCGCCATCCACGCGAAACAAAATTGGCGCACCAACCGTGATGTACAGATCCGACGCTTTCAGCGCCAGCATACCTTCGAGAAATTTATTTAGATCCATCTTCCGTGTTCACCTACGTATTACGAGAATTGCTGCACTTCTAACCCGATCTTACTATCGACCTCTTCACGAGCGACCATACCTTGTGCCATTAACTGACGAGCATTTTGCTCCATGGTTTGCATGCCGTGAGCCGCACCAGTTTGAATGATCGAATACATCTGCGCGACTTTGTCTTCACGGATCAAGTTACGAATCGCAGGTGTTGCCATCATGATTTCATGGCATGCAATACGGCCACCACCATTACGTTTCAATAACTTTTGCGCGATAACCGAACGAAGGGATTCAGAAAGCATCGAGCGGACCATATCTTTATCACTGCCAGGGAACACATCGATAATACGGTCAATGGTTTTTGCCGCTGAGCTAGTGTGTAACGTGCCGAACACTAAGTGCCCCGTTTCTGCCGCCGTTAACGCAAGGCTGATGGTTTCTTTGTCACGCATCTCACCAACCAGAATGACATCCGGGTCTTCACGCAATGCGCTGCGCAGTGCGTTTTGGAAACTATGCGTATCACGGTGTACTTCACGCTGGTTGATCAAACATTTATTGTTGTTGTGAACAAATTCAATCGGATCTTCAATTGTGAGTACGTGCTTGTTGTGATTACGATTAATGTAGTCAACAATGGCTGCTAAGGTCGTCGATTTACCAGAACCTGTTGGGCCAGTAACCAGAACTAAGCCTTTTTCAGCGTTCGCAATTTTTTTGAAGATCTCGGGAGCTTCCAGCTCTTCCAAAGTTGGAATGCTACTTGGAATGGTACGGAATACTGCCGCACAGCCACGAGATTGGTTGAAAGCGTTGACACGGAAACGACCAACGTTATGCAACTCAAAAGAGAAGTCGACTTCGAGTTTTTCTTCGAACTCACTGCGTTGGGCATCGTTCATGATTTCGAAAACCAAACGATGCACTTCTTGGTGTGTAAACGCTGGAATGCCTAGTTTTCTCACATCCCCATCAATACGAACCATTGGTGGGACACCTGCAGAAAGATGTAGATCCGAGGCATTATGTTTTACACTAAAATCCAGTAACTCAGTGATATCCATTTAAAATCCTTAAGTCTAAAGTACAGCTATGAGTAGTATTCAACAAAATATTGAACATATCACCTCTCAAATTCGATATGACGAGCAAAAATGTGGTCGAACTCCAGAGTCAGTGCAACTTCTAGCGGTAAGCAAAACTAAACCTGTCGAGGCAATTCTCGAAGCCTACCAAGCGGGACAAACCGCCTTTGGTGAAAACTACGTCCAAGAGGGCGTCAGTAAAGTTCAGCACTTTGCCGAGCATTATCCAGATAATCGAATCGAATGGCACTTCATTGGCCCGATTCAGTCGAATAAATCGCGACTTGTTGCCGAACATTTCGATTGGGTTCACACCATAGATCGAACCAAGATTGCTCAACGCCTGAATGATCAGCGTCCAAGCGAACTTAAACCGCTACAAGTTCTGATTCAGGTTAACACCAGTGGTGAAGCATCTAAGTCTGGTGTCACCGAAGCGGAAGTATTCGAGCTGGCGGAGTTGATTTCTCGCCTACCCAACCTCACTTTAAGAGGGTTGATGTCGATTCCTGCCAACCTGTCTGACTACGAATCACAGCTTCATGAGTTTCAGAAGTTGGCCACATTGAAGCAAACACTCGAAGCACAGTTCCCAGAAATCGATACATTATCAATGGGAATGAGTGGTGATATGACCGCTGCAATCGAAGCTGGTAGTACAATGGTTCGTATTGGAACCGCTATTTTCGGCGTGCGAGACTACAGCTAAATCAACAAAACGCTCACTAGCGACATAAATTCGTCGTTAAATTAAAGAGTAAATCGCGCAATCATCTTACTCGCCAATAGGAGCAGTAAGTAACAGCGGCGCCATTATACACCTGAGCGCACAATAAACTCTAAATATCATGATGGAAATCAGACAAATGGAACATAAAAAAATCGCCTTCATTGGTGCTGGCAACATGGTGAGAGCCATTGTTTCTGGCTTGGTTGCTAACGGATACCCAGCGCAAAACATTACCGCGACAGCTCCTTCAGAGGCACGCCGTCTTCCGCTAGAACAAGATTTTGGCATCCGTACCACCAGCGATAACATCCAAGCTGCGACCGAGGCGGATGTGGTGGTATTGTCTGTGAAACCGCAAATGATGGCTGATGTTTGTAAACCACTGCAAGCGATCGATTTCACTAATAAACTGGTGATTTCTATTGCCGCTGGCATCAACTGTTCACGATTGGATGATATGCTAGACACCAAATTGAACTTGGTTCGTGTTATGCCAAATACGCCATCACAACTTGGGTTGGGCATGAGTGGTTTATTCGCACCAGCCCATGTAACTGAGCAAGACAAAGCTTTTGCCGCAGAGTTAATGGAAGCGGTCGGTAAAGTATGTTGGGTTGAGCGAGAGTCTGGTATTAATAATGTGATTGCCGCAGCAGGCAGTGCTCCGGCATACTTCTTCCTGTTTATGGAGGCGATGCAAGCAGAAGCGATTGCGCAAGGCTTTGATAAAGACACCGCTCGACTATTGGTTCAGCAAGCTGCATTGGGCGCGGCCAGTATGGTGGTTAACAACCCAGAAACTGAGCTATCGACCCTGCGTGAGAACGTGACATCGAAAGGTGGGACAACGGCAGAAGCACTGCGTACATTCAACGAACATCAACTTTCAGATATTGTTGCTAAAGCCATGCAAGCTGCTGTGGCTCGCGCGGAAGAAATGGAAAAACTGTTTTAATTATTTGGATGAACTCCGTTTAGTATCATCCATCACTTGTTAAGGGTACCTTATGAATTCAATGAGTTTTCTCATCTCAACCCTATTTGACCTGTACATCATGGTCGTAATTTTGCGAATTTGGTTGCAAGCTGCACGCGCAGACTTCTACAACCCATTCTCGCAATTCATAGTAAAAGCGACTCAGCCGGTCATTGGTCCACTGCGCCGCATTATTCCTTCCGTGGGGAATATTGACCTAGCAACCGTGTTGTTTGCCTACGTGTTGTGTGTGCTTAAATTTGTCGTTCTGATCCTGATAGCTTCGAACGGTTCCGTCTCTTTCAGCGCTGATTTCTTGTTCTTGGGCTTGTTATCATTAATTAAAGCCGCTGGAGGTCTGCTGTTCTGGGTACTATTGATCCGTGCAATTTTGAGCTGGGTAAGCCAAGGTCGCAGCCCTATCGAGTACGTATTCCATCAATTAACCGAGCCAATGTGCGCACCAATCCGTCGTATTATTCCGGCTATTGGTGGTCTTGATTTGAGCGTACTGGTGCTGTTTATCGGCTTGCAGTTCGCGAATTTCTTGATGGGCGATATCATTGGTCCAATTTGGTTCCAATTATAATGTCAGCCGCAGTTTGGCAAGATGGCGACGACATCATCCTAAAGCTCTATATTCAACCTAAAGCAAGCCGCGATAAAATTGTTGGCTTGCATGGTGAAGAGCTCAAAATCGCCATTACTGCTCCACCTGTCGATGGCAAAGCTAATGCGCACCTAACTAAGTTCTTAGCCAAGCAGTTTAAAATCGCTAAGGGTTTGGTTCACATAGAAAAAGGTGAATTAGGACGGCACAAACAAATTCGGATAGAATCACCTACCCAGATACCGACAGAAATTAAAGCCATCTTATGATGGCTTTTTATTTACAATTTTGTACCACACTTACTAGTACCAATGACTGAGTTCGCATTTTTACCCCGTGACCAAGGTAAAATTGCGGCTATGGTTGTTTTATAACAAGTGCTTTGAGGAAGTAACAATGAGCAAATGGATTACCGCATTACTGATCAGCCTATTGTCGTTACCAAGCTTCGCCGATCAGTTTAAAAATATGAAAGATATCGAAGTACACTATGTCGCGTTTAACTCGACATTCTTAACACCGAAAGTCGCACGTAGCTACGATATCAAGCGTAATGGATACCTCGCTGTGGTTAATATTAGCGTGCTAGATAGAGCTTCATTGGGTAAGCCTGCATTAGAAGCAAAAATTGCTGGACGCGCGAAAAACCTCATCGGCCAAACTCAGACCTTGTCCTTTCGTGAAGTCAAAGAAGGCAATGCGATATACTATTTAGCCGAACTGCCAATTACCCACGAAGAAACTTTTACTTTCGATATTGACGTAAAAGCTGGAAACAAAGGCTCAGGTAAGCTTAAATTCACCCAGAAGTTTTATGTTGAAGAGTAATTGGGTTGTGATGATCCAAAAGCTTTTGGATCTAAGCAGGCTAAAAACCACTTATTAGTTAAAGAATATCTAGAGGAGAACGATTTGTTCTCCTCTATCACTATTAAAAGAGATTCCCATGAAAAAAATTGTGCTAGCAACTGGTAACCAAGGCAAAGTTCGTGAAATGGCAGATTTGTTGTCTGACTTCGGCTTTGAAGTATTAGCGCAAAGTGAATTCAATGTATCGGAAGTAGCTGAAACGGGTACAACTTTCATTGAAAACGCAATCATTAAAGCTCGCCATGCCGCACAAGAAACAGGGCTTCCTGCCATTGCAGACGACTCTGGATTAGAAGTCGATTTCTTAAAAGGCGCTCCGGGCATTTACTCTGCACGTTACGCAGGCGAGAGCGCATCTGATCAAGAGAATCTAGAAAAATTGCTAGCGGCAATGGAAGGCGTACCAGAAGCAGAGCGTACAGCACGTTTCCACTGTGTATTAGTCCTCATGCGTCACGAGAACGACCCAACGCCTATCGTCTGCCACGGTAAATGGGAAGGCCGCATTCTAACTGAAGCACACGGTGAAAATGGTTTTGGCTACGACCCAATCTTCTTTGTTCCTGAAGACAACTGTGCGTCAGCCGAACTTGAACCTGCACGTAAGAAACAACTGTCTCACCGCGGTAAAGCGCTCAAGTCGTTGTTTGCTCAACTGTCTGAGCAAGTGTCTCAGTAATCACGAGCGAATTAGACCATGTTAACGCCCCCAGCACTCAGCTTGTATGTACACATCCCTTGGTGTGTGCAAAAGTGCCCTTATTGTGATTTCAATTCACACGCACTAAAAGCGGACATTCCAGAAGAAGAGTACATCAATGCCCTTCTAGAAGATTTGGATACTGACATTCAAAAATACCGCCTTAACGAAGCGCCACGTCCACTGCATTCAATCTTCATTGGTGGTGGTACGCCGAGTTTGATTTCGGCAGAAGGCATCGAGCGTCTACTTAAGGGCATTGAAGCGCGTATTCCGTTCAAGCCTGAAATCGAAATCACCATGGAAGCGAACCCAGGCACTATCGAAGCAGAGCGTTTTGTTGGCTACCGCAAAGCTGGTGTAACGCGTATCTCTATCGGTGTGCAAAGCTTTGAGCAGCAGAAGCTTGAGCGTTTGGGGCGCATTCACGGCCAAGACGAAGCCGTCAATGCTGCTAAGCTGGCGCACCAAATCGGTTTGAACAGCTTTAACCTCGATCTCATGCACGGCTTACCTGATCAAAGCATCGAACAAGCCTTGGCAGATTTGGACAAAGCGATTGAGTTGGCACCGCCGCACTTGTCTTGGTATCAGCTGACCATCGAACCAAACACCATGTTTTACTACAAGCCACCAACGCTACCTGACGATGATGACTTGTGGGATATTTTCGAGCTCGGAGACCAAAAACTTTCAGCAGCGGGTTATGTGCAATATGAAATCTCGGGTTACAGCAAGCCGGGCTATCAGTGTCAGCACAACCTCAACTACTGGCGCTTTGGCGATTACCTTGGTATCGGTTGTGGCTCTCATGGCAAACTCAGTTTTACCGACGGACGTATTATTCGAACGACAAAGGTAAAACACCCGCGTGGCTATTTAGCGGCTTATCAAAATATGGTCAAACCTTATCTGCATACGGAACATGTCGTCGCGGATGAAGATCGTCCATTCGAGTTCTTTATGAACCGATTTCGCTTAATGGAAGCATGCCCGAAGCAAGATTACGTGGACACCACAGGCTTGCCGCTCAGTACGATTCAAGAAACTATTGATTGGGCGTTAGAAATGGGCTACTTGAGTGAAACCGCCACTCATTGGCAAATTACTGAAAAAGGGAAGCTCTTCCTTAATGACTTGCTCGAAGCCTTTATGGCCGAAGAAAGCGAAGAGTAACGCAACCCAAAAACAAAAAAGCCTCTCAATTGAGAGGCTTTTTATATAGAACATTCAACATTAGAAAATCGAACGGCCAATTCGCTCCGATAGCAATTCAAGCGCCTTAGTACCAGCAAGGGAGTTACCTGAAGGGTCAAGCTCTGGAGACCATACTGCAATGGTCATTTCGCCAGGTACTACCGCGATAATGCCACCACCGACACCAGACTTACCAGGCATGCCAACACGATAAGCAAATTCGCCCGCGCCATCATACAGGCCACACGTTGCTAACAGTGCATTAAGTTGTTTGGTTTGCACGGGAGAAACAACGGGCTTACCCGTTTGTACCGATGTGCCCTTATTTGCCAAATAGCTAAACGTTTTAGCCAAGTCGACACAGCTCATCTTCAGTGCACAAGCGTGGAAGTAGTTTTGCAGCACTGGAATTACTTCATTTTCGAAGTTACCAAACGAGCGCATGAGATATGCAATCGCCGCATTCCGATCACCATGCATCATTTCGGATGCCGCGACGACTTTGTCATACACAATATGAGTATCACCAGAAAGCTGACGTACAAATTCCAATAGGCGCTGACGAGGTGCAGATAAGCGAGTTTGCAACAGATCCGCCACAACTATCGCTCCAGCATTAATAAAAGGATTGCGAGGAATACCTTGCTCCATTTCTAGCTGGATTAGCGAATTAAATGCCTGCCCCGAAGGCTCTTTTCCCACTCGAGACCAAATTTCTTCTTGCTTGTACAAGCACATCGCTAACGTCAAGCTCAATGCTTTTGAAATAGATTGGATAGAGAAAGGTTCATCGGCATCGCCCGCCTTAATAACCTCACCTTCGTTGGTGTATACCGCAATACCTAACTTGTTGCTGGGTACTTTTGCCAGAGCAGGAATGTAATCAGCCACTTTGCCTTGGCCGATTAAAGGGCGCACTTCCGCCAAAATATCTGTCAAAATTTCCACTGTCGGTTTCATTCTCTACCTTCTATTTACAAGAGAACTCGTTGAGCTCAGAGGTAAAAAAAGCCAACGTGTCGTTGGCTTTTCCATAGGGTTCGTTCGACTCAAGTCGATTATGGTTTTACTGCCACAATAATATTGCGGTTGATAGATTGATCAACACGGTGAAGATAACCGATGTAAGGCTCTTCTGAAAGTACCTTCCAACCTTGCTCTTCAAATAATGCCGCGACGTCTTTCCATTTCAACGTAAATTCATTGAAAGACAACACCACTGAACCTTGTTTTTTCAGTACCACTTTCCATGCAGGCAGAGCCTCTTTTAAAAGCTCTAGTGGGCTGCGGTTCAGTTTGCTGTCCTTGGCATTTTTGCTGCCGTGCTGCACGCCGTAAGGCAAGTCAGACACCATCACGTCAACTGAGTTCTTTTTCACGACTTGATCAGCGATACGAGTATCAGCCGAATACAGCTTCATAAACTGAAGATTGCCTTGGTTGTAATCTTCTTTATTTGCTGCAGCTTCAACCACGAAACCATCCGCCACTTTCTTGCCACCCGCAGTGCGCTTTTCTTTGCTCACTTTGTGCTTAAAGCGGCCATTCTTCATGAACTTAACGATAAAGGTCTGGATCTCTTGCACCCACTTGGCATTGATCTCTACCCCCACCACGTTCAAACCATGGATCAAGCCTTCAAACAAGGTTGTACCTTTACCACACATTGGATCCATTAAGGTCAGCTGCTCACTTCCCGTATTGGACGAACTAATGCCGATATTTACCATCAAGCGAGTAAACTGCTCGTTTGTTTTCCCGGTATAACGCAGAATCTGACTCATGCTTTCCGGGAAAGTATTGAACGCTGACGCTTGAATTGGTCGAAGTAAACCATCTTCGCGCACTTCAAATAGTGCATAGTAAATCGAAGAGGCTGCGATTCTTCGCGTCTGCTCATCGCTTAGAGCTTCCTGACAAGAAAACACCAACGCTGCAGGTAAGCCAACCTCTTTACTACCAATTTCTGTCACATCCACGCCTTGTGAAGCTAAAATTGCTTTTAGCTCTGAACAGGCAATGGTCATTGCGCTATCAAAGTAAATTCGGTTATGACCCGGATTCGCTAATATCGCGTAATGGTACATCCCATGAACTCCTCTAGTTACGCGATACGCTTATATTTGATATCCCACACACCGTGACCAAGACGGTGACCACGAGCTTCAAACTTCGTTAAAGGACGGTCGTCTGGACGAGGAACGAAATCACCATCTTTAGCAATGTTTTCGAAACCTGGCGCTTGGTTCATAACTTCAATCATGTGCTCTGCGTAGTTTTCCCAGTCTGTCGCCATGTGGAAAATACCTTCATTAGGGATCAGCTTCTCACGAACCATTTCAGCAAAACCTAATTGAACGATGCGACGCTTGTGGTGACGTTTCTTGTGCCAAGGGTCTGGGAAGAACAACTGCAGTGTCGATAGGCTGCCGTTTGGAATCATATGCTCAAACACTTCCACTGCGTCATGGCACATCACACGCAGGTTAGTAACTCCCGCCTCACGCGCATCCGCAAGACAAGCACCAACACCCGGGCTGTGTACTTCGATACCAATGAAGTTCTTCTCTGGTGCATTCTTTGCCATTTCAACCAATGAAGCACCCATACCAAAACCGATCTCTAGTACAACGGGGTTGTCGTTACCAAACACTTCTTTCCAATCGAGAAGTTCAGCTTTGAAGTCAATACCCATCGTTGGCCAGCATTCATTCATCGCGCTCTCTTGACCTTTAGTCAAACGCCCTTCACGGCGCACAAAGCTGCGGATTTTGCGGATCAGCTTTCCGTCTTCGTTGTATTCGTTAGTGGTTACTTCACTCATTGATTTTGCCTGCACATTGATTAATCAAAGCGGGGATTATCCAAAGAATTTACTGAGGTGCAAGTATTTGTTGAGCTCTTGGCCTATGGCAGCCCAAAAGCAATAGCACACCTCTTTATATCCCTGCTGTTTATCCGTTGTACTTCTTGCCCATTATGTGGTGCAATTTTGCACCTAACCAATAATAGAATACAGAGCAAGTCGTGACACCTTTCGCCAGTGCCATCCTAGAATGGTATGACGCATATGGAAGAAAAGCTCTTCCGTGGCAACAAAATAAGACCGCATACAGTGTCTGGTTGTCTGAAATCATGCTTCAGCAAACTCAGGTCACTACGGTTATTCCGTATTACCAACGTTTCTTGGAGCGTTTTCCAACCGTTATCGATCTTGCCAATGCTGAGCAAGATGAAGTCCTGCACCTTTGGACTGGCTTAGGGTATTACGCCCGAGCCCGTAACCTTCACAAAGCAGCACAAGAGGTCGCCTCTACATACAATGGTGAGTTTCCTCTTGATATAGAGAAAATGAACGCCTTACCGGGGATTGGCCGCTCTACCGCAGCCGCCGTTTTATCGTCTGTGTATAAACAACCACATGCGATTCTTGATGGCAACGTGAAGCGCACCCTATCCCGCTGTTTCGCAGTCGAAGGATGGCCAGGACAAAAAAAGGTTGAAAACCAGCTGTGGGAAATTGCCGAAACGCATACCCCACAAACGGATGTAGATAAGTATAACCAGGCAATGATGGACATGGGCGCAATGGTCTGCACACGCAGCAAACCCAAATGTAGCCTCTGCCCTGTTGCGGATCTGTGTGTGGCAAAACAACAAGGCAATGTGCTCGATTACCCGGGTAAAAAACCGAAAAAAGACAAGCCAATCAAGCAAACTCGTTTTGTAATGCTTCACCACAACACCGAAAATGGTCATGAAGTGTGGTTAGAACAAAGACCACAAACAGGCATTTGGGGTGGCTTATTTTGCTTCCCACAAACCGAACATGTGGATGTAGAAAGCGACATTGAATTGCTACTGGATCAACGTGGCATTCAAGCCAGCAATATCAAGCAGCAGCAAACACTGATTACCTTTCGCCATACCTTTAGCCATTACCACCTCGATATCACGCCAATTTTGATTGATTTATCAAAGCAACCGGACGTGATAATGGAAGGCAACAAAGGTCTTTGGTATAACTTATCTAAACCTGAAGAAGTCGGTTTAGCTGCGCCAGTAAAACTATTGCTGGAAGCGCTACCCCACGAACTTCGTTAATTGAATACAAGGAGTCATTATGAGCCGCACTGTATTTTGTGCTCGACTAAAAAAAGAAGGCGAAGGTCTAGACTTTCAACTTTACCCTGGTGAACTAGGTAAACGCATTTTCGACAACATCTCGAAAGAAGCGTGGGCTCAGTGGCAACACAAACAAACCATGTTGATCAACGAAAAGAAACTCAACATGATGGATCCAGAGCACCGAAAACTGATCGAAACAGAAATGGTAAACTTCCTCTTTGAAGGAAAAGACGTTCATATCGAAGGTTACACACCGCCGAGCGAATAAAGTCGCTTGAGTTAAAACAATGACATCACAACCACTTGTGGTGTCATTTTTCTATTACCTTCAATAGCCCTGATACTTATGAAAAAAATTGTCTTTATTGCTGCCGCACTTTTAATGGCTGGCTGTAGCCGTGAATTCGTCGAAAAGATTTATGACGTCAACTACGAGCCCACAAACCGTTTTGCCAATAACTTAGCTGAGCTACCTGGACAATTTGAAAAAGATACCGCCGCGTTGGATGCCCTGATCAATAGTTTCTCTGGTAATATTCAAAAGCGCTGGGGTAAAAAAGAAATTAAGTACGCAGGCAAAAGTAATTACGTCAAATATATCGATAACTACCTTAGCCGTGCCGAAGTCGACTTTCGCAAAGGCGTGATCACGATTGAAACCGTATCACCGACCGAGCCCCAAAAGCACCTCAAAGAGGCGATTGTCACTACCTTACTCACGCCAGACGATCCAGCTCACGTCGACTTGTTCTCCTCAAAAGGAATCACGTTAGAAGGGCAACCATTTCTGTATAAACAAGTTGTCGATCAAGACAATAAGCCAATTCAGTGGTCTTGGCGGGCAAACCGATTTGCGGAGTATCTCATCGCAAACAAGATCAAGACCAAAGACGTTGATTTCAAGAAAGCGTATTACGTCGAAATCCCCATGGTTGAAGACCATTTTTCAACACGCAGCTACCAATACGCCGATATCGTGCGCCGAGCTTCCAAAAAATACGATATTCCAGAAGATTTGATATACGCCATTATTAAAACCGAGAGCAGCTTCAACCCGTACGCAGTAAGTTGGGCAAATGCGTATGGCTTAATGCAAGTTGTACCTAAAACCGCCGGTCGAGACGTATTCAAGCTCGTGAAAAAGCGCTCAGGCCAGCCAAGCCCTGAATATTTGTTTAATCCAGAAAACAACATCGATACCGGTACTGCGTATTTCTACATTTTAAAAAATCGTTATTTAAGAGAAGTCCATCACCCTACCTCTCTCGAGTACAGTATGATTTCCGCTTACAATGGCGGTACTGGAGGTGTTTTAAACACATTCCATCGCAGCGATCGCAAACGCGCAATGCAAGATCTTAATTCGTTGCAACCCAACCAAGTTTATTGGGCACTAACTAAGAAACACCCGAACGCAGAAGCTCGTCGTTACCTAGAAAAAGTTACAAATTTCAAAAAGGAATTTAACTCAAAGCAAACTTTGTAGTGATAGTTGAATAAAAAGCGTTCGAACAAGCACTTTTTTGAAATTATTTAAAAAAAGTGGTTGACGCAAAGCGGGAAAATCCGTTTAATAGCGCTCCGTTGCCCGGATAGCTCAGTCGGTAGAGCAGAGGATTGAAAATCCTCGTGTCGGTGGTTCGATTCCGCCTCCGGGCACCACAATTTGATTTGTTGGTGTCTTAACGAAATGTTATAACACGGACAAAAGCACAAAGAATAAAGTGTGCCGACTTAGCTCAGTAGGTAGAGCAACTGACTTGTAATCAGTAGGTCACCAGTTCGATTCCGGTAGTCGGCACCATTCTTTTGCCTCGATAGCTCAGTCGGTAGAGCAGAGGATTGAAAATCCTCGTGTCGGTGGTTCGATTCCGCCTCGAGGCACCATATTTGGTGCGCTTGCTTAATTTTAAATCATTGGCAAGACACAAAACAGAATAGTTCCTCCTTAGCTCAGTTGGTAGAGCGACGGACTGTTAATCCGCAGGTCACTGGTTCGAGTCCAGTAGGAGGAGCCAACTTTAAGAATTTCATATAAATGAGATTCTTAAAACGAAGAGTTCATCTCTTCTAAAAAGAATAAAGTGTGCCGACTTAGCTCAGTAGGTAGAGCAACTGACTTGTAATCAGTAGGTCACCAGTTCGATTCCGGTAGTCGGCACCATTCTTTTGCCTCGATAGCTCAGTCGGTAGAGCAGAGGATTGAAAATCCTCGTGTCGGTGGTTCGATTCCGCCTCGAGGCACCATTATTTGGTGTCATTGCTAAACACGATACACGAATAATTCCTCCTTAGCTCAGTTGGTAGAGCGACGGACTGTTAATCCGCAGGTCACTGGTTCGAGTCCAGTAGGAGGAGCCATTTTTAAAAGCCGCATCTTTTGATGCGGCTTTTTGGCATCTGCCCTACGTTCATTTCATTCCCCCAGTTTCTCTGCTTCTCTGCTTCTCTGTTTCTCTGTTTCTCTGTTTCTCTGTTTCTCTGTTTCTCTGTTTCTCTGTTTCTCTGTTTCTCTGTTTCTCTGTTTCTCTGTTTCTCTGTTTCTCTGTTTCTAGCATCGCAAAATATTAAGCCCAATCTCTAAAAAACACTTATTTTACGCTAAAAATTTAATCCTCATCATAATTTCAATACGCACTAGTATGCGCTCATATTCATCTTCACTAAGATACCCGAGTTATTACATTTCTTCTTTTAACTATGCCTTGCATAGTGATGACACTTTATTTGTGAGCCAAATATGAAACTAAAAACTCAAGCCTATTTATTATCTGCGATCATATTGCTAGCACTCCTAGCACTGACCGCAACGGGCTTATGGACACTTCGCGTCGCAAGTAACCTTGATAACAAAGCTCGGGTTACTGAGCTATTCAAAAGTGCGTACAGCATTCTTACCGAAGTAGAAAAAATGGCTATCGAAGGCAAAATGCCAGAGGACGAAGCGAAATCATTAGCCACTCGCCTACTTCGTAATAATATCTACAAAGACAACGAATACGTTTATGTCGCAGATGAGAACATGATTTTTGTTGCAGCTCCGCTTGACCCTCAATTACATGGAACAAGCTTTCACGACTTTCGTGATGGAGATGGCAACAGCGTCGGCCAACTTATCTTAGATGTTTTGGGGCGCAAAACAGGTCAAATCGTCGAATATACCTGGAGTCAAAAGCAGGCCGACGGAAGCATTGAAGAAAAACACTCTATTGCCGAGAAAACACCACATTGGGGCTGGGTTGTAGGTACAGGGATCGGCTTTAATGAGGTGAATGCTCGCTTCTGGGCTACCGCTCAATGGCAGCTTGTACTGTGTTTAGTTATCGCGGGGAGTATTCTCGGTGGCCTGATAATCTCGATTCGCAAGATGCTCAATCTACTTGGTGGAGAGCCAAACGATGTGCGCAAAGCCGTTCAAGCTGTCGCACAAGGCGACATTCAGACCAGTTTTGATGCAGTGGCGCCGAGAGGAAGTATCTATCGTGCGGTGCAAGATATGAGTCAATCACTAGCCACCATGGTGACAAACCTTGAGAAATCCATGCACGCACTGCGCGCTGAGTTATCTGCCGTAGAATCTCGCTCAAATACGATTGCCGATCTCACCGTATCCCAGCAGCAGTCAACAGCAATGATTGCCACTGCGATGACTGAAATGGCATCTTCAGCCAACCATGTTGCCAACTCGGCAAGTGATACAGCAAACAACACAGACGAAGCCGATAAACAAAGTCAGCATACTCAGAAGCTGATTCACAGTACTGTTGAAAACATTCAAGGTTTGGCTTCTCAATTAAATACTGCAAGTAAAGCGGTCGCCGATCTAGATCAGGATGTAAATAGTATAGTGAAAGTGCTCGATGTAATTGGCGATATTGCAGAGCAAACAAACTTACTCGCACTCAATGCTGCCATTGAAGCAGCACGTGCCGGAGAGCAAGGTCGAGGCTTTGCCGTTGTTGCCGACGAAGTGCGTAACCTGGCAGGCCGAACACAAGATAGCACTAAAGAGATTCAGCATATGATCTCCAACCTGCAAGAAGGTTCCCGTAACGCTATTCACACAATGGAAGTGTGTGCAGAAACCAGTGAGGGCACAGTAACAGAGTCTAAGAATGCCTCTGAAGCTCTGCAGCAAATTGTAACGGCGTTAGAATCTATCACCGCAATGAGTCAGCAGATCGCGACCGCAGCAGCCGAACAAACTCAGGTTAGTGATGATATTGCGCTGCGCGTCAATCTTATCGAGGAAAGCGGAAGCCAGCTCAACTCTGTGGTAACGGAGAGTCAATCAAGCACTCAAAGTTTAGCTTCGCTGGCGGATGAGCTAGAAGGTTGGGTAAACAAGTTCTCTGTAAAGCACTAGGTTAAAGTCAATTGTTTAGTATAAAGCACGTTTTCAAGCGTGCTTTTTTTGTTTTTATCCATTTACTCTACTTTCAAACTCCTATCTCTCCATTAAAGAAAGCTTAGTTAATGGTGTATTTGTATCAAAAATGCATAAAAACAGCCCACTCCGAGCACATTTTCATCAAACGATATTTTATTTTAATTTTATGGTTGACCTAAGAGCCGAAAAACCGTTTAATACACCTCGTCGCCCGGATAGCTCAGTCGGTAGAGCAGAGGATTGAAAATCCTCGTGTCGGTGGTTCGATTCCGCCTCCGGGCACCACAATTTATTAATTGTTGGTGCTTAGCACGAACAATAGTTAAAGAATATAGTGTGCCGACTTAGCTCAGTAGGTAGAGCAACTGACTTGTAATCAGTAGGTCACCAGTTCGATTCCGGTAGTCGGCACCATTTATTCTTTTAAAAAGACAATTCCTCCTTAGCTCAGTTGGTAGAGCGACGGACTGTTAATCCGCAGGTCACTGGTTCGAGTCCAGTAGGAGGAGCCATTTTTCAGTTAGTAAGTCGATTACTTATTAACGAAAATGTGCCGACTTAGCTCAGTAGGTAGAGCAACTGACTTGTAATCAGTAGGTCACCAGTTCGATTCCGGTAGTCGGCACCACTTATTAAAATTTGTTCCTCCTTAGCTCAGTTGGTAGAGCGACGGACTGTTAATCCGCAGGTCACTGGTTCGAGTCCAGTAGGAGGAGCCATATTAGAAAAAGCCGTATCTCTTGATACGGCTTTTTTGCATTGGTTTAAAGTCAAACTCTTTTCTACTCATGTCACTCAGGAAAGAAAATCAGAGTTTAGATCATTACCTTGAAGGCATCGCTTAACTTAGAGTGGAATATCTGCTCACCAACAACTCTGCTTTCTATCGATAGTCCCACCATAAGCAATGCTCACCAATAAATAATAATCATAGTGGGTGGCACACATCTCCCAGATCAAAAAAGCCAGTAAAACCCAGCTTTTTGCTTAAATCAACCAACTCAGCTTAAACCACCGAGACAAATATACTTTGTCTCCAAATATTCATCGAGCCCTTGTTTCGCACCTTCTCGGCCAACTCCTGACTCTTTCACTCCACCAAACGGGGCCACCTCAGTAGAAATAATCCCCTCATTGACACCAACCATGCCGTATTCCAGGCCTTCGCTGAAAGCAACAATACGCTTGAAGTTATTCGTGTAGAAGTAACAAGCCAAACCATACTCTGTGTCATTCGCCATTCCGAGAACTTGTTCATCATTCTCAAAGGTAATAATAGGTAACACAGGCCCGAATAGCTCTTGCTGAACAATCGACATATGCTGCTTGACGCTATCCAAAAGAACGGGCTCCATAAAGCGCCCAGGGCGTCTCTGTGGAGAGTTGGCAATAGAAGCTCCTTCTTGTACGGCTTGATCGATCACTGCCTCTAGGCGATGTTTAGAAGCCATCGTAATAACCGGACCTAATGTGACACCTTTCTCTAAACCATTACCAAGCTGTAATTTGTTTAACTTCGACAATACTTTTTCAATAAAAACTTGTTTTACACCTTCATGAACATACAGCCGATTGGTACAAACACATGTTTGCCCTGCATTACGGAACTTCGAAGCGACAAGCCCTTCCGCCGCCGCATCTAAATCTGCATCGTCAAAAACAATAAAAGGTGCATTACCACCTAACTCCATCGAAACCGCTTTGACAGAGTCACTGGCTTGTTTCATCAAAATCTTCCCGACTCGCGTAGAGCCCGTAAAAGAAACTTTCTTAATCCTAGGATCAGTACTTAGTACTTGGCCAAACTCAGCTGCCTGCTCTGATACCACCACAGGAAGCAGTTCTTTTGGGATTCCTGCCTGATAAGCTAATTCAACAACAGCAATTGCAGTAAGAGGAGTAAGCTCAGAGGGTTTAATCAGCATACCACAACCTGCCGCCAGGGCTGGTGCTGCTTTTCTTGTAATCATCGCAATAGGGAAGTTCCACGGCGTAATTGCAGCGCATACCCCTACAGGCTGGCGAATAGCAGACAGACGTCGATCTGTCGTGGGGGCAGGTATAACTTCGCCATAAGCACGTTTGGCTTCTTCTGAGAACCACTCGACAAAAGAGGCGCCATACATCACCTCCCCTTTACTCTCGGTTAATGGTTTCCCCTGCTCTAAGGTAATAATTGTGGCAATGTCTTCTGCATTATCAAAGAGTAATTGATACCACTTTTTCAAGCGACGAGAGCGCTCTTTAGCACTTAACTTTGCCCAGCGAATTTGCTCGGTTTTACACTTACCAATAATGTCATCTAATTCCTCAAGAGCACTGGGCTTTAATCGAACTAACTCTTGCTCAGTTGCAGGGTTGATGACCACAATTCCCTCTTCGGAAGACCATTGTTTAAATACGGATTTCAAGGTTTCATTTTTTATTTGTTGCATCATCAAACTTACTCCTACGAGAACTCCTCTTAGGTTAATCTTTACTAGCAAGATCAGCAAAGAAAACAAAGTTTTCTAAAAGACATGAATGTTCGAATGACTTTATTCTCTTAACAGTCTAGACGCTCATTCTCTTCCAATGACTAAATCAGACTAGCGGTAACAAACTCCAGCAATCCATTCTCCTAGGGACTATCCAGAACACTAGAACGATGAATATTTGCGAAGTAGCAGTAGAAACCCCTTGCTAGAGAAAAGCGTTAACGAAATACGCAGTGACAGAGTGCAGACGACGAGCTAGCTTATGCGGATTCATCAGTCTCCAGCATTTACTATAAGGTCAGGGAAAGATTACGAAACCCCTTGCCCTGCAAGGACTTGCGAAAGGTAGCTGTTGCTACGGTTCGCTTTTTTCTGCTTTCTTTTGATCCCAGCTTTGAAGCTGGTTTCTTCCGTCAGC
>NZ_JAMZAP010000021.1:75718-89991 GCF_024181785.1 Vibrio sp. Y42_MX_L11 | reverse complement strand
ATCTGAGCCATGATCAAACTCTTCAATTTAAGATTTTGTTCGGCTCAATGAATACTGAACATTACATAACGTAATGTTTGAATTGACTGTGCTGAATCCGAAGATTCAATGGTCACTTCGTTTCATTGAAACCTAATTTGAAGCCGAGGCTTCTAATTGGATTATCATCAACGAGTGCCCACACAGATTGATAGGTCTATATTGTTAAAGAGCTTGCTTTGGGAGAAGTTTTTCTCTCAAAGCGGAGGTGCATTCTAGCGATTTAATTGAGAGTGTCAAACACTTTTTTAAACTAATTTTCGTAGAAGCTTTTCACCTCTTCGACTCTGCTGAAGCCTTGTGGCGTCTGCCGTGTCGATGGATGCGCATTATAGGGAGAAGATTTTCTTTGGCAAGACTAAAAATGCATTTTTTCTAAAAAAACATGCCAAGCGAACACTTTCCATCCAACCTTAAAATTACCCAGAAATAACACTCAGGATCTCTACAATTTACCCACAAAAAGCTGTGGATAACTACTCATCACTATCGAAGAAATAGGAAATGCGTGAGCGCGGATTAAGATACTCTTTGATTTTTTCCGGCAATTTAGACGGATGAATAGCATTAACTATCTTTATATCCTTAGATGCAAGGTCAATGATTGGCGCTTGCGTTCTGGGAACAGCAGGATCATAGACCAGTACATTCGGGAACAATAAGTGAGATGCGTTCACTGAGATAACCAAGCCCACCATATTGTTAGAAAGCTGAACTACCGTCCCTGGAGGGAATACGCCCATAAACTTAATTAAGATATTAAGGTTCTCTTCTTTATATAGGTGCTTGCAGTTCTTATATAAATGAGAGAGTGCGGTATAAGGAATTTTTTGCTCTGAGACTATAGGTGTATGACACAAGTTATCAAATGCGTTAGCTACAGCAATAATTTGAGCAAACTCGTTGATCTCATCTCCTTTCAGACCTTTGGGATAGCCAGACCCATCTCTTAGTTCATGGTGCTGTGCAATCACAACTCTTGCAACTTCGGGAAAACCTTCTATTTGACTCGCAAGGTCTACTCCATATTTGGTGTGCAACTTTAAGTAGTTAGTTTCTGGTTCCGTCAGCGGTGCTTGCTTTCTTAATATTGCGGTAGGAATTTTTATTTTCCCGATATCGTGGAATAGCGCTGAGAATGAAAGCTCTTTCAACTGCGCAGCTGAGTACCCCTTAGCACGGCCAATCATCATGGCGATAACAGCAACGTTCAACGAATGGAAATAAATATCTTCAAACTCATTTTTACCGTTCATCAGGTGTAGAGTGACATTATCATCACACATTAACTTCTCGACGATATCTTCAATAAGAAGCTTCGCTTCATCAACGGCAGCTGTTGGACGATTACGAATTTTCGTCATGACCGAGCGCATACGCGCAAGAGAGCGCTCAAACTCTTTTTCGCACTGGATAACGCGTCGACGATACGCACTTAACTTTTCTATGCGGTTTTGTTTTTCTTGCCAAAGTTTTTGAGTTTCATGATCTAGCGACGCTTCATTCGTTACTCTATCAGCTTGTATCTGGTCGACTGGAAGTGGTGCGGCATCACTTTGCTCTGGATTAAAGTAAACGAACTTTACACCGAGGTGACGGATCATCTCGACTTGTTCTTGATCTTTAATCTTAAAACTATTGAGTAGAAAAGGGTGATCGTTCCACTTTAGCGGAAGACGGATATGTAATCCGGGTTGAATACGATCGACCGTAAGTTTAATGGCTGCCACTTATTCACTACTGATTTACGTTGCCTAAGAGAGTTAGAATACTAGTAAATTTTGTGAATAAATTCATCAGTAAGTATCAAAACATCAGATGGTCATTTCTAATGACCCATTTAAAGAGCAAAAGCAAGCTACTTTAAGGTTCGATCTGCTTTGCGTATTTTAAGCTGAGCCTCGAACCTTGGCTTATCTATTATTTCTTGACCTTTGACTAATCCCATTAATGTTTGTACCGCTACACGGGCCATATCACTGATAGGAAAGTGCACTGCCGACACTGTAGGATAAAGGCTTTCACAAAGGTCGACACTGTCAAAGCTAGTTAAAGAGATTTGCTCCGGTACTGAAATATTGTGCTCGTGTAAGTACTGCATTGCACCGACCGTCATTTCCTCACTGCAAGAAAAGACTGCAGTAACTTCAGGGTGTCGTTGTAAAATTGCAGCCATTGCATCATAACCACTTTGCCGACCATAATTCCCTTCTTCACACCAGCTTTCGTCAATATCGATACCTGCGTCCTTCATCGCATCAACGTACCCAAGCTTTCTTAATAAACTATTATGACGTTGGGATGGACCGGTAATACAGGCGATTTTTCTATGACCACCAGCTAAAAGATGCTCGACGGCAATACGGCTTGCATGATGATGATTAAAAGTAACGCAACGCTCTTCTATTCCTTCAACATAGCGATCCAGAAGAACGAAAGGCGTAGGCTGTTTTGCTAATTCACGTAAATCATCATCTGACAAATAACGACTATGGAGGACATAGCCATCACAACGCAGATCATTAAAACGCTGAATGGCTTCCTTTTCACCTTCTGCAGAATGATGTCCTTGAGCGGTAATCAGAAACTTTTTATGAATATCCAGCTCAGTCTGAACCTGCTCCATCATCTCGCCAAAGAAGCCCCCCGTATAGTAAGTCACCAATAAGCCAACCATATTACTGGATGAGGTTGCGAGTGAACGAGCAATCGCACTCGGGCGATAATTCAGTTGCGCCATAGCTTGCTCTACTTTTTTTCGAGTTTCTTCGCGAAACTTCCCCTCCCCATTAATGATTCGAGAAACGGTAGAGCGATTTACACCGGCGAGTTCGGCGACATCTTTAATCCTTGCCATAATGCTATTGGGTCCAACTGCAATTGTTATTAAATATCCGTTTGTGTAGAACGGCTGCCAGCAATTCGTAAGGTGCTTATAGGGGGCGAAGCTGGCAGCCTTTAATCATACACCGACCATTTGATTGGTAGAAACGAGCTCAGAGTAATCCGTGACAGCTATACCATGTTGAGCTAACTGTTCTTTTAAAATGGGAGAGGTAAGAACTTGTAACTCTAGCTCTCGCTGAAGCGCATAACCACTCTTTAAAATCAGCGCTTGATCGGCCTCTGCCGGGTGGCACATCACCTCAACCAAATCATAGTCTGTCTTTAGACTCAATAAATGCGCCATCAAACCATCTAAACTTACTTTTTGATCGTAAAATTCGTCAGTAAAGACATACCTTGTTGTCATCGATTCTTGACACAAGCCAGTGCCCCGCAGTGGCACTCGGTATTCACTCGCTACCTCTTTAATAACGGGCAAAATTTGAGGGTGAGTATGCGCGTGATGATGGCTATCTAAGTGGCTTAGCTCTAACCCAAGCGATAAAAAATGTTCCACCTGAGCTTTTGCTTCGTCATAAATGACCTGAGTTTCGAAGTCCTGCTTACCCCACAGTTCGTCGTATTTGATAAAATGCGCTCGACCGTTGGTCAAATTAGGGTGCCCAGTTAGAGGCACTCCCGCTGTAAACCTAAGATGAACGCCAATTCTCAAGTCTGGATTATGGCGAGCCAACTCTAAAGCATGTTTCTCAGCATCCATACCGACCATCATGGTGGTTGAATGAACAACACCTTGCTGATGAGCTTTTGCGATGCCGTTATTTACACCTCTCGTTAAACCAAAATCATCAGCATTAAAAATGACTTTCATTGGCGTCCTTCCTTAGCACTACAACGTCGTTAGTTTAAATTGAGGTAAATACGGAGCGTTCACCGCTAGGATATCATCCAGAATTGACTTGGCACGACCAATGTCTGGCACCAATGGGTTGTTGGTTAATGCCATGAGCGCTTTGTCATAATTACCTTCAACAGCAGCGTCTATTGTCAACTGTTCATATGCTTTGACTTGATAGAGTAACCCTTTGATATTGTTTGACAGCTCACCAACCGCAAGAGGTTTCGCGCCCCAACTACCAATCACCGCGCTACACTCAATCACAGCATCGTCAGGGAGGCCGTTAATCGCTCCGTTATTTAAGACGTTAACAACATGAATACTATTACGATTGTTATAAATTGAATCAACCAAGTTTAGTGATGCATCTGAATAATAAGCCCCACCCCGCTCTTCTAACTCTTTCGGCTTATGATCGAGATTAGGATCTTGATAGAGCTTGAATAGCGCATTTTCTGTTTCCATTACCTGCTCAGCACGAGTGCCCTTTTCACCCGCGCTTTGTTTCTCTTCAGCGAGCATAGCATCGGTTTGATAGAAATAACGATGGTAAGGACATGGTATCGCCCCCAGCGCTTTTAAAAATGCTGGATCCCACGGTTCTTCCCAGATGTTCTTCATGCTGAAGTTAGCACCATCACCGACTTTCTCTAATACCGTTTGAGTAATATCTTCTCCATTGAGCCACGCTTTGTGCACCCAAACGAGATGGTTTAATCCGGCAAACTCCAGTTGTAGCTCTTTTGGCTCGCACTCCATCATTTCTGCGATCATCATTTCCATCGAAACCGGCACATTACATAAACCAATACTCTTTACTTTGGTGTACTTACTGACGGCTTCAGAGACCAAACCCGCAGGGTTGGTGAAATTGAGCATCCATGCATTGGGTGCCAACTCTTCAATATCTTTACATATATCAAGAATAACCGGGATGGTTCGCAGTGCTTTAGCAAACCCACCAGGGCCTGTTGTTTCTTGGCCAATGACGTCGTATTTAATTGGAATTCGCTCGTCATTAGCACGAGCAGCAAGGCCACCCACACGGAACTGCGTCATCACAAAGTCCGCATCTTTTATCGCAGCACGACGATCAAAGTCTGCTTTTATCTCAATCTTTGCACCTGCTTTGTCAACCATTCGCTGCGCTAGACCTTTGATAATCTCAAGCTTCTCAGCTCCTGACTCAATGTCCACAAAATGAATCTTCTTAACGGGTAAATATTCTAAGCGCTTAATAACCCCTTCAACCAGTTCAGGGGTATAGCTACTACCACCGCCAATAATGGCAAGTTTGATCGCCTCTCTAGACATTTTTCTCCCCTTATTTGTTCGAGATTTTTTTGTTCAGTGCAACGATTTCTACAGCCATTTCTTGAGCCAAAATCGTGGTCATTAAGTGATCTTGAGCATGTACCATCACTAACGTCATCGGGACTTTCCCTTCCCCCTGATCTTCCTCAATCAACTGAGTCTGAATTAAGTGGGCTTTGTTAATGCACTCTCTTGCTTGAGAGAGCTTCTCCTCAGCCGCATCAAAATCTTGTTCTCTAGATAAACGCAACGCCTCGTAGCTCAAACTTCTGGCTTCGCCAGCATTACAGATGATCTCCATCACAACCAATTCTTGTTCCATCATTTTCTCTCCGAAAATCGGGCCGCGGTAATTGCGGCCCATTAAGCACCGTTAAGCAGTAACACCTTCACCTGAAGGTTGCGTCTCATCCTTAGTTTCTTTCGTCGTTGGTAGTTCTTGCTCCAACATTTGCTTCTCAAACATTTTGAAGAATGGGAAGTAGATAATTAGATCAAGAATCAATAAACCAATGACGAGCAATACTGGAGCAAAGGTCCAACCGCTACCCCACGAAGCACCTATCAGTGCTGGTGTTGTCCAAGGCGTTGTAGCGACACCCATACCCACAAAGCCGACATGCACAGCAAAGTACGCAATCGTAGCGTTGATGACTGGAGCGAAGACGAACGGGATAAACAAGGTCGGGTTCATCACAACTGGGCTACCGAAGATCACAGGCTCATTGATTTGGAAGAAGCCAGGCACCGCACTCATTCGACCAATACTCTTAAGGTGAACAGAACGGCTAAATGACATCAGCATAACAAGAGCAAGTGTTGCACCAGAGCCACCGATAAAGATGTAAAAATCCCAGAAAGGCTGAGTAAATACGTTTGGAATCGGTTCACCTGCAACAAAGGCTTCGATGTTGGCACCAATGTTGGTCAAGAAAATTGGAGAAAGCAGCCCCACAACAATTGCAGCACCATGTATACCCGCAAACCAAAGTAGTTGGCAAAGCAATAGAGCGCCAATAATGGCAGGCAATGAGTTAGACGCACTAATTAAAGGCTTAAAGACTGCCATGACCGCATCTGGAATCAGCATGTCGTACTGGGTTTGCACGAAAAGGCTAAGTGGGTATAAGGTAATGAATATCGCTAAGACTGGTAACAGCACTTCAAATGATCGTGCAATCGCCGGTGGAACTTGCTCTGGCATGCGAATCGTAATGTTGTGCTTTTTCATAAAACGGTAGAGCTCTACCGAGAAGAATGCACACATCACTGCGGTGAAGATCCCGGTTCCTCCCATGTGTGACATAGACAGCGCGCCATCTTTAGCTGGGGCCGCGATGAGTAAAAAAGACATCAGCGACAATACAGCACTCGTGATCCCATCCATCTTGTAAGCCTTAGCTAAGCTATAAGCAACGCCGAGCGAAACAAAAATGGTCATGATCCCCATCGACATGTTGTAGGGCATCATTATGGTATCAAAATGTGTGGTGGCGAAATCGAGCCAAATTCGACCAAAAGTAAAGGTCGTGTCTTCGGCAAATGGTGGGAATGCAAAAATCAAAATGAAACTACCGACAATAATAAACGGCATTGCAACTATAAAACCGTCTCTCATTGCTCGAACATGGGGCTGATTCCCCACTTTTGCTGCTATAGGGGCTATATGCTTTTCGACTGCGCCTATAATTGCGTCATAAAGCTTCATAGAATCCATCCTTATTTTAGGCAAAAGAATCCCGCATCAAATATTTATATTTGATGTACAGTTATCTTTTTTTAATTTAAAACTATGGTTTAGTTAATTAATTCTAATGCTTGCTCTAGTACTTCTTCTCCCTTCATCATTCCATAATGCTGAGGAGAAATCGCATCAATGTTTTTACCATGCTCTTGCGCCGTTTTTCTTAGCTCTTCTAGCTGAAAACGTACTTGAGGCCCGAGAAGACAAACATCGTACTCTTTAATTGCATCTTCAAATGCATTCACTGACATCGCATCAATTTTGCACTCAATTCCTTTATTTTCAGCAGCTTGCTCCATTTTTTTAACAAGCATACTGGTTGACATCCCTGCGCTACAGCATAAAAGGATCTTTTTCATAGCCTTACTCCCGTTGTGTAAATTTCAACCTGCAAAAACTGTAGCAAAAATAACCAAGACAAAAAAGCGCAACCGGTTGCATTATTCGTGAACACAATCCCAATTTAGAAAATACGACCTGTTTTTTAGTAATTATTTAGGTCTAGGATAAAAATCAGGAAATAAATTAAGACACCACATTAGGTTTCAAATTATCAATATATTACTACTGACAACGTCGTTATTAATTTCTAAAAAGGAATAGAGAATGAAATTTAATAAATTGGCTATTGCAACGCTTGTAAGTGCTGCACTATCACAATACTCATTTGCTCAAACCGACTCTAAAGGCACCATTTATCTAACGTTTGATGATGGACCAATCAATGCTTCTATTGACGTTATTCAAGTACTTAACCAAGAAGATATCAAAGCGACGTTTTACTTTAATGCTTGGCACTTAGACGGAATTGGTGATGAGAATGAAGACCGTTCGCTAGAAGCCTTAAAGCTCGCATTAGACACTGGTCATATTGTCGCGAACCATAGTTACGATCATATGGTTCATAACTGCGTTGATGAGTTTGGACCTAATAGCGCAGCAGAATGTAATGCTACCGGCGACCACCAGCTTAACTCGTACCAAGATCCTGTTTACGATGCCTCAATGTTTACGGAAAACTTATCTGTGTTAGAGAAGTATTTGCCTAACATTACAAGCTACCCGAATTATAAGGCAACAGAGTTTGCTAGACTGCCCTACACCAACGGCTGGCGCGTGACTAAAGACTTCAAAGCAGATGGATTATGTGCAACGTCTGATGACTTTAAACCTTGGGAACCAGGCTACGTTTGTAATATCAACGACCCATCAAACAGTGTGAAAGCCTCAATTGCGGTACAAAACATTCTGGCTAATAAAGGCTATCAAACACATGGTTGGGATGTAGATTGGGCACCTGAAAACTGGGGGATAGCAATGCCAGCCAACAGTCTAACAGAGGCAGAACCTTTCCTAGGTTACGTAGATGCAGCATTGAACAACTGTGCTCCTACCACCATCAACCCGATCAACTCAAAAGCACAAGAGTTTCCATGTGGTACACCACTCCACGCAGACAAGGTCATTATTCTAACGCATGAGTTTTTGTTTGAAGATGGTAAGCGAGGAATGGGTGCAACCAAGAATTTACCTAAATTAGCGGAATTTATCCGACTAGCAAAACAAGCTGGCTATGTATTCGATACGATGGATAACTACACACCAAACTGGCAAGTTGGTCATAGCTACAACGCTGGCGACTACGTCCTACATTTAGGCACCGTTTACCAAGCAGTGACCAGCCATAACGCACAGCAGGACTGGACACCTTCCCCAACCTCTAGCCTTTGGACCAATGCTGATCCGGCAACAAATTGGGAAGTGAATGTTTCATATAAAGAGGGAGATGTTGTGACGTACTCTGGCAAACGTTATCTCGTCAACGTCCCACACGTCTCTCAAGCCGATTGGACACCTGACTCACAGAACACCTTGTTCACAGCTCTATAAGCTGTTCCCTACTATTATCATGTAGTAGCTTGCGCGAGGTAATCCCTCGCGCTTTTTTATTTTTAGAAAAGTAAAAATGGAAAGCAGTAAAGAGTGGACTGACTGGGCCTGGCATTCCTGACGCCACGCTGGATTTGAATTCACAAACCCTAGATACAACAAAGCCCCGACTTACGTCGAGGCTCTATCATATGAATTATGGTACCGGTGGGCGGACTTGAACCGCCACGCCCGAAGGCAACGGATTTTGAATCACAATATTACGGCTTTCAATGGGATATTAGGACAACTAACGCTTTGTTGCAATTGGTTTTGACTCTTTCTGGTTCTGGTCGGTTTTGGTCGGTTTTCGCCAAATTTACGCCACGTTTTTAAGACCTTGTTCGCCTTCAACACTCTTTTTTATAGTGTCGAGAAACTATCTAGCCAGCGAGCAAAGTTGTAGTTAAACGGCAAGCGCTTTGCTACCTAAATGCTTCAAAGTTCCGACACTTACCACCAGCTTGAGCCGTCGCACTTTATGACACCATCAAAACCCAAAAGTGGGGAACGCCCTTTTTATAGCGTTCGAAAACTCTGGTAAATCACCGTTACTTTTCCGTTATTTACGGCTTCAAACCGTATAACGATATTTTCGGCATGGGCCAATTGTCGGCTCCTCAGATTGAGTAACCGCTTGAGAGAAAGTTTTTGCCATCGATGGGCGAAAGTAATACCCCTATTTGAGAAAAGAGCTTTCAACGCTTTCACACGCTGTGAAACCGATAAGATTTTTTCGGGGTCATAGGGAATAAAACAGGTATGTCCAACTTTGGGCACTCTTGCCCAGTGTTATTTCTGAAATCCCAGCTTTTAGATTTAGACGTGGAAAGAGTCTGATACTCACAACTGAATGATGGGCGAAACCATAACAAAACATAACATAGCCACCCTAAAACAGGTTGAAGGATTGATAATCCGTTGTGAATCTATGTATTACGGGGCTTGAGGGATATAAGGCGTAATTTATGGAGGAAATAGAACTAAAATCACCTTATTTTGCTATGACCATAGTCTTTTGTTTGTGTAGCTCTGTAACCCTTGCCACGCGGTTTTGCTAGATAACTAATATGATAAGTTGCGTCTTGTAATGCCAGCGAGTCTCCGCGCTCTACGTTGTGATAACCTGCCCAACTACAGCGCCCAAATTGCTCCCAAATTAAGATCAGCCACTCTTGAAGCATATGGGGGTGATTTACTTTACTGCCATCAATTACGACACAAAAATGATAATGCTGCTTTTTAGCCCTTTCTAGCTCTCTCACCCAGCAATAACTCAAATCTGCTTTATAGTGCGCTTTAACCCTACGTGAGAGGCGTCTAACAAGCTTAGCTATCAGCTCATTGTTTCTTGTGTATTCATTGACTGATAAATCAAACCGGAAAATAAACACCTTCCTATGTTTAGCCAAAGCTGAATCAAGCATCCCTAAGAGACACCTTAATATATCCGTCCTCAATCCGCTTTTACTTGGATTGACTCGCCATAACTTATCATTGAAGTAATAAAGTTCTGTTGTGATTATCTTGCTCATACACCCTAAGAGAACATAGAAAATGTTAAGTATTCCTAAGTAAAAAGAGTGCTAGATATTATTAATTACCTAGCGCGTTGTTAGTGCCTACTACCCCTGTAGTAAACAAGCTGTATAGGCATCTTTCTGATTTTCGCCCCCAAATCAGGGGTAAAAAACCTCACCCTATAGTGCTATCTGGTTTACTCCGGCAAAACCCTTGCCACATATAGAATAGGGGGTTAGTAATCACTAACACCCCCTAGTATTTTAAAATGAATAAATGTTTAGATATTTATTTGAAATAACCACCCAAATCAGGCGAGCCGCTTTGCTTGTCGGCATGATTAACGGATGGTGTATCAAAGTAGTCACTCGGATCAGGCGAACCGCTTTGAACGTTGGAATGGTTAACTCCTGGCTTCTTATCCTGCTCTGAACGTTCAACATACTTGTCTAATAGTTTGTCTAGCTCATCTAGCATTTTAGTGGTCACATCGTTAGCAATTTTATCAGCATCAACTTTCATTTTATTTTCCCTTAGTCTAAATCTTCAATGAATCGGCCGTTAGTAACAAATATCGTTCCGCTTTCCGGCTCACGTCCTGCGTGGATGTATTCTTGAATAGCCTTTAATCTGCGACTATCTAACACATCAAAGTAACTCACTATGCTGCTCTGAACCCCGCACTGTTTGGTGAGCGTGCTAGCTCGGCTTAACGCGCTGTAGCGCTTGGCCTCAATCTGGCATAACCTCTCAAGCGCTGGTTTAATATCCTTATCAAATGCTTTGTTGATAATATCGACCTGCTCTGCAATCAACGAAGCATCGCCCTCACAATCGCGCTTTAAGGCCTCCAACTCTGCTAAGCCTTCACGCTGTTTAACGACTGGCAATTCAAGCTCTAAGGCTTGCTTCTCAACTCGCAATCGTCGCGCCTGTCGCTCGTCTTCAAGTTGCTTTTGTTCCAACTGATCAACATCACCGCCCGAACTCATGACTTCTAAAAGCTCGGCGTCAAAGTCTCTCTGTTCGAATTGGCTTTGCTCTTGTGCGATTTCAGATAACCGCGCTTGTATTTGATTTACTGTTTTCTGTTTCATTTTTCTATATCCTGTGTTTGCTGGTGGCGTCTTAGTCGGCAAACTGATCACCACCAGCGATTCTAAAATCAAGCGCTCGGCTTCAGCTGGGCGCTTTCTTCTCTAGCAATGGCGAGTTTGTCTTTTGCCAAAGGTAGGCGTTCAGTTTCGTTTCTCGCTTGCTTATAGCTCTCTCCTCTTAGCTTTAACTTTCTTTCACAACGGGCTATCGCATCCAACTCCCACACCCCAGATAAGTGTCTCTCGTCTAGCTGTAAACAAGGCTCTCCTTGAACATCCACGCGCTGAATACACCAGAACTGATACCTGTCATTCTCAAGCATCTGCAAAGGTGATCGCATAGCTTCACCAAACTTTAACAACAAATCTCTCTTTGCAATTGGCTCACCACTAGACAGCTCAACTAGGAAGTCATAAGCCTTAGTCCCTATATTTGGAATCGCCGTATCTGGCGCAGTAAATAACAAATCAGGATTCATTTTTTTGTCTCCAAATTTATGTTTACGCCACGAACCGCCATAAAATGCGCAGAATCGTTTTGTAAACGGTCTACACATCGGTTTAACTATCAGTCGTGTTAGCTTCTTGCTGTTCGGGTAAGAGGCCGGACATCCACATACTGAACAAAGGCACGTTGACGAAACCGCGTTTTCCAATCTGGCGATAACATCGAGAAAGGCCTGCCTTTTGCTCTCTTAACCAAAAGAGCCTTTTAATCTGTGAATGAGTAAATTGCGGGTAGCGCTTTGAAATATCATTCATTGCTACCCAATTAGATAGGTCGTTGTGGATTGATTGAAGTTGAGTTTGGTCAATAGTCATTTGGGTTGTCCCCCTATCGTTTACGGTTGATAGGGGATGACTATAGGCTCATGTGGTTAGGTCACAGGATCGGAATGACCCATTTATTTAAGAGGAAAGTCGACAAAATATTGTTTCAAGTATCTTTTGGCAGTTTCTTCACTAACCGGCAAGCGGTTAGCAATGTGTTCGTATATCGCCTTTTTCGTGATTTTCTTGTGTGGGTTGCCACTCCCTTTACTCCGGTATGCGTTCGCCAGCTCGATAGCCCTCTCCCTTCTGCCCTCTTTTTCCTCGGTTTTAGCTCTTGAGGCCGCTCCGGTTCTAGACACACCCGCGCATATTTTATCCTCATATTGAGCGAGTACCATGATAGAAAAACAGTTAGTAAGCCGCATTGCTAACTTAAACAAATACTTATAATTACCTTTCTCCAAACCGTTTTTTATCTGAGTTGTAATGCTAATAACATCAAGGGCGTAACGAATCCCATGCTTACCTTGTTTTTTTGACTCGGCGTGTAAATAGTTCCACCAGCAAACCTCATCCTCTTTTGGTATGTCGTCAATGGTCAAAGGCCCATTTTCACACTTTAAATTCTTTTCCTCCCTGATCGATTCGTTACTAGCTTTTAACCGCCGCTCTCTTTCCTCTTTCGATAGCTTAATAGTTTGTTGTCCCGACGTTTTATATTCGTATCCAAAGCTCTCAATATAAGAGATTGCAGCCTGCTCGTAGCGTTCAGCTAAACGAAGTGGATCATCTTGCGCATTCATTTTTGCGACCATTTCCTTTACTTCGCTTGCTTCTCGGCCCAAAAGCGTTTGACTGTTGCTAGTAAAAAGTCCCTTTCTGCCTCTCGTGCGCTTTAGTGGCTTTTTCTTGATAAAATCTCTATCCATTTGCAATACCTCCAAATACGCGATCAGTTAAGCTCGCCTTGTGCTCTATGCAAAGGTGGCTATAACGCTGCGTCATAGTTATTGATTTGTGTCCTAATACTTGGGCTATTTCCAGCAAGCTAGCGCCATTCATTGCCAGTAGTGACGCGCACGTATGGCGCAGATCATGAAAACGAAAGTCTTTAATACCCGCGCTTTGCAAAGCCTCTCGCCAGTGGCAATCAAAGTTTCGAAAATACGCCCCTTGATGGCGGTTGTGTGGGAATACATACCCGCCAATCTGTCTAAACCTCATCAGCTCCGCTATTGCATCGGCCGTTAGTGTGAGTATTCGCTGTTCGCCGTTTTTTGTTTCGGGTAGGTGGGCGGTTTTGGTTTGAAAGTTTATAGCGTCCCAAGTAAGCGTTAAAAGCTCTGTACGCCTTGCGCCCGTTGTAATAGCTAACAACACCAGTAAATATAATCGCTCCCATTCTGAGCGCTTACAGGCATCTAAAAGGCGGGGTAATTCTTTATTACTTAAAAAACGGGTTCTAGCGTTATTCTCTGCGGACTGCTTGATCCCTTTTGTGGGATTGTGCTCAATATCATATTCCTCTGATAGAAAACGATAGAAAGAGCTAAGCGCTGCTTTATAGCGGTTTAGTGTTGCTGGTGCTTTGCTTTCGGATAGTGTTTTCAGTTCGGCTTTAACCTGCTGGCGCGTAACCTTGCCCACTGGTTTATCTTTGAATACTGAGAGCCAATACTTTAAACGCTGGTGCTTGGATTGATCTCTACCATTATCTTGCTCTAAGTACTGAGCCAAAGCATCTGAAAACTTAAGGGAATTGAGAGTGTGATTTGTAAGCGAATACGCGAAATCGTCGTTAGCTAATACATTAGCAACGAACAGTTGAGCATCTTTTTTTAATTTGAAAGATTTTGAAAAGCGTGAGCCACCCCGCATAAATTCAACTCTATACGTAGTGCCTTTTTTGCCCTTTCGAGCCTGAATTGTAGCCATGAAAAACCCCTTTACGCTAAATTACGCTAAAAACGTAACCGTAAAATCGGGTTCACAAACCAAATTGACTTTTTAAACCTTCCTAAACCCTTGACCAAAAAGGAAAAAGAAGGTGGTACCGGTGGGCGGACTTGAACCGCCACGCCCGAAGGCAACGGATTTTGAATACAAAATC
>NZ_JAMZAP010000021.1:0-75620 GCF_024181785.1 Vibrio sp. Y42_MX_L11 | reverse complement strand
TCAGCAAGGCTGATCCGTGTATAAACAATCACTTAAAGTCATTTTCACACCAGAATCCATGGTAACTTATCGGCATGAAATGCACTGTCAGATAACGCAAGCAGAAACCCATCTAACCATCGCGTTTGTCCATAGTTCGCCAAGAAACTCTCAACTAACTACAGCTGAAATAGACGATTCCATCAATCCATATGAATCATAGTGTTACGAGATAATGGAAACGGATTTTGAATACAAAATCAGCAAGGCTGATCCGTGTATAAACAATCACTTAAAGTCATTTTCACACCAGAATCCATGGTAACTTATCGGCATGAAATGCACTGTCAGATAACGCAAGCAGAAACCCATCTAACCATCGTGTTTGCCCATAGTTCGCCAAGGAACTCTCAACGAACTACAGCTGAAATAGACGATTCCATCAATCCATATGAATCATAGTGTTACGAGATAATGGAAACGGATTTTGAATTCCTCTTAACCACTTGTAATTAATTGCATTTAAGAAGATTACTTTGGATATCAAGCACCATAAAATAGGATAGCATTGGATCTAGTTTACATTCATTGAGCACAGTAAGGTTAGTTAACCAACAAAATAACTGCATACCTCTAAGCCTCCTTCTTGATTTTAAATGTTCTAGAAACACGAATACCACCACACAAACTCAACTCTATACGTAGTGCCTCGCTTTCCTTTAATGGTTCGGATACTTGACAAGTTTACGCCTAATTACCCCTTAAAACGTAACCATACATAACAAGAAAACCAGCACACCAGCACACCAGTACACCAGTACACCAGTACACCAGTACACCAGTACACCAGTACACCAGTACACCAGTACACCAGTACACCAGTACACCAGTACACCAGTACACCAGTACACCAGTACACCAGTACACCAGCACACCAGTACACCAGTACACCAGCACACCAGTACACCAGCACACTAATAGTAAAACATTACATTGAATTTTTTATAGGTTTGTAATCTAATAATTGTTCACAAATAACTACGTCGTATTTTTTTTAGCATCACAATGAGAGAACTTATGAATCTAGAAACAAACTTAGATCAGATACTAAAAAAGTACCAATCATCTTTCATCGATAAAGTTTATACAGATGAAAATGATGATTGCGATCTATTGATGAACGCTTTTGGAATAAGCCCAGAATTAAAGCGTGAAAATAGGCAGTACTGGGGCAGAGAGTTAGGTAAATGCTGGGAGTCTTTGGTGGTAGAAGCTTGTAAAAATGCTAAAAATTTCCAAGGGCCATTAAGAATAGGAGGAGATGAACCCTGTGACCTTAGAGTTGGAGAGTTTGCTATTGATACAAAATATCGCGTAGGTTCGGGAGACTCGGGGACTCTTAAAAAATTCAAGCAATACGGTCCGTTACTAAAAGAACATGGCTACGATCCCGTTTTCCTATTCTTAAGAGAGGATAATTTACCAGCAGCTATGACCGCCTGCCGTGTTGGAGAGTGGCAAATCTTCGTAGGCAAGCAGTCATTTGATTTTATAAAAGAAATCTCGGGCTTTGATATGGAAAAATACTTATCTAAACGAGCTCTAACGTTCGCTGTAAACCGCTGACTTCAGAAAGCCTTCTTTCTATAATTTCAATGTAAGAAGGCTCTACTTCAATCCCAATGTAGTCTAAACCTCTTTTTTTAGCAGCAACAAGTGTAGTACCAGAGCCAGCAAAAGGGTCCAACACTATTGACCCCTCAGTTCTAGGGACAAAAATATTTACTAATCTTTCCATTAGTTCTAAAGGCTTTACTGTACAGTGCAAATTATAATCAGCTTGTTTATCTCTTTGAATATTTTCTAAAATATTCGACTGAAAACCACCATCACTCTGCTGAGTATAAAATAATCCAGTTCCATACTCCATCAAAGTATTTGTGTAATTGTTTACCAATGGTTTTTGTAAAACACATACAGCCTCCCACTCACTACGTAAACAACTATGCCAACCTTCAAACTGTTCTGGGTTCGAGTGTCCCTTCTTTTCCATACTTTTTTTCATGTTTATACCTTTAGGAATACCACTATTCCTACGATAAACAACAATATCTCTAGCATAAAACCCTGCTTTCTCCAAGGCTACCTGCACATGAGCTACAGTTCTCGTACTGTTAAAAACTAGAACAGTAGCCCCTGGTTTACAGACCCTAAAAAGCTCTTTCCCCCACTCTTCACACCAGTCTTCATACTGCAGGATGTTATCTCTATTTTTCTGATACCATCTTTTGTTACGAACCCCCCCTGCGAGCCCACTACCGTAGGGGATATTCTTTACCAACGTATTACTGTCTTGAACTCTTTCCTTTCGGCGTTGAATTTCTGACTCATCCCATTTATGTCCGATAAACTCATAATTATAGGGAGGATCCGTGATACAAGCAGAAATAAAATCACTGGGTAATTTTTTCAGTTCTTCCCTACAATCACCATTAAAAACCTGGTTAATAAAACTATCTTTCAACATTACGCTCCTCTAATTTTAAGCTAATTTTAAGCTAAAAAACGCCAAGCACAAGCCAAACTGACATAATCATCAGACAACCCTGCCATCAAGAGAGATACTTTTATCTAACACCCTAGAATACCGAGATAAGTCACAGAAGACACCTATTGAGCCAGCTGAGTTAAGTACAGAAACAGGGAGATTTTCCTTATGAATAACCTCTTGCAGCCACTCGATTTTTCTATAATGGGCTAATGGCAAAGTAGGATCATACTCATAAGAACCAGTAACCCGTCCGACTATAAACTTAGACTTTTTAGGTGAGATAATAATATCCCCAATTTCAACATCCTTAAAAAATTTATAAAATGTGTGGCTTGATATACCTGCAGTGACATTGCTAGCTTTAGTGTTTTGATTTTTATATATTTTAATTAATTCCGATGTTACATATGCTTTATCACCACCATTCAAAAGATGCTCTAAAGAACCGGACGAACGAAATTCAAGTCCAATGTACCCTTTTGATACACAATCCAGAAGGTGAACATTAGCTTTACCCGCAAACATTCGATAATATGCTTTCGGTTTTTTACTTCCATTCATAAATTCACCATATTTTTCCTTCTTAAACATGGTGTAATAGGATACTTATCTTGTCTAAAAATTACACCATACAACTCTTCATTTTATCTGCTGCCACGCAATAAGAGCCACATGAACACAAATATAGTCACTAAATCAATTAATAACCTTTCCTTGTGCTACTTTGGTAAAACGGCCTCCACAAGAATTCCTTCCTGTCTGCTATAGAAGATCTAAACTATTTTAAACCAAATAACTTCAAAATACAGGATTATGTAATGAACTTACAAAAAGGGAGCGGCTACTAACGCAGCTACTTTCTTAAGAACACAGATATGGACCACTTCAGCTCGTAGAACAATCCAGTCAAAGCCGCTTCACCAACTTGTTCAACTAACTGCACAACGAAACCATCAAACTCATCAGCAAACCCAATTTTCGCCAAACCAAACTCACCATCAACTTGATCCAGTGATAGGTTACGAACCCCGCCCTGATTCTTAGCTCGACGAGCCTTGTCATTCAGCGAGGTAACGGCTTTACCCAAATCACCACCAGAAACGAGACAAAGCAGCTCATAATGCAATCAAACAGTAACAAAGACCTGATCCCACTAAAGGATCAGGCTTTCTATACCGTACATACAGTCAGACCAAATCGTTCACCACCAACTATTAGGGTAAATCATATTTAAATCGGACCTCCTAGCGGAGTTATTTATATGTTTAGTTGCATACGATGAAAAACAGCACCGTTTTGAGAGTTCCCATATCTGGTATGGGTTTCTACTTCCATCAATTGCCCCACTCTCCATACCACACATCAAAATCTCAAAAATCATCGTTCTGTCCCTCCCACTTTCTACACAACCTTATCACTCACACACCAAACCAAGACGAAGCCACACTCATCAGTGGATGAGCTCTGTGGTATAAAGAGGGACGCATCACCCGCCAACAATGCACTTGGTTATAAGAGAACAACGATGAACAATGAAAACAAACCTAACCATGTTGAAGCCATAGATAAAGAACTCGACGAATACTTCCAAGCAGAAACCACCGACCAAACCACAGAATCAACCAGCATCGAACTCGACCAATTCCTCACTCAAGAGCAAACCGATGAATACTCAAGTAAAGCTGTCGATGATGAGCTCGACATCTACTTCGAGAATGAACAGCAGTCACCATGGCAAGCTCTCAAAGGTGATGATGAAGCGGTTCACATTGGTATAGACAGTGAGTACGTCTACAACGCCGAGGAAAACCGAAACGACATTCTGTCCTATCAGTATTATCTAATCGCAGGTGAACACCACATGAGTGATGTGGTACTTACCCCCGTTGCTGATGTTATCAAGAAGTCCAGATCAGCGAACAAAAACCGTGAAGATGAACTCAAGGCGATTAATCGAATCAAGAAACCTCGTAAGAAATTTGAAGAGTTCTTGGTTGAAGTACTCCAAACTGCAATGGGGCGCGGATTCATCACAGGATGGCCAAAGAAAATTTACATCTATGCTCACTACCTTAGAGCTGACATGGTGTCATTCGAAGCGTTCTGGGATACCAGTCAGAAAGCGAAACTGGAAGTCGTCAGAAGCACATTAACCTCCACGCGTGGCGCATACGGCATCGACCTAGACGCAGTGGGTAGAACCAAACAAGCTTCAGAGCCCGTTCACTTTACAGACAAGAATGGAAAGAAACGTGAGAGTCGTGTCCGCTTTGTAGATACTTTACTACTTAGCCCAGGGCAAAGTGGACTTGATAGTGCGGGAGAACTCATCGGCATGCCAAAAGAAGTGATCCCAGCTCCATATCGCAAAGACCGAATGGATGAACTACTAGTAGAAAATGAACCACTCTTCCTTCGTTACGCATTGAGAGACGCCGAAATCACCGTTAAGTACGGATTGGAAATGCAACACTTCGCCCTCGAAGACATTAAAAAATCACTCAAAGATAAAGTTCCAGAAGAACGGTTAGATAAACTTCAATTTGAACATCTACCATCAACACTGGGTAACTTCTCAGTATCACTCTTCAAAGCACTCACGGGTGATAAAGACGATCTGAACCAAGCACTCGGTATGGAGACCAAAACGATTCAATACTGGAATCAAACAAAAGGTCGTGTCATGCAGAAGAAAGAAACTGTCATCACTGCTGGTCGTCGTATCTTCGAACAGCTCAGTGTCGATTGTTTCCATGGCGGTAGAAACGAGTGTTACGTGTTTGGTGGTGCAAACTTAGGTGATTACAACGATTTCGATCTTGCTACGGCGTACGTCAATGCCTTAATGGACATTAAACCCGTTTCATTTGAGAGAAGCTTCACTTCAACCAATATCAATGACTATCTCGGTCATAAAATGGGGTTTGCTTACGTTAAGTTTAAATTCCCAGAGCATACTAAGTTTCCATCTCTGCCAGTAAGAACGGACTTATACGGTCTGTACTACCCACTAGAGGGCTACTCTTACTGCACCGCACCTGAAATAGAAGTCGCATATAACATGGGGTGTGATATTGAAATTCAGTTCGGTGTTATCGTTCCATGGATTGAAGATAAAGAGCCACTTTTCAAAGGCTTTACGGAACTCATCAGAGAGCAAAGACAAAAATACACGGATGAAGGCGATAAATTCAGAGAGAAGCTCTGGAAAGAAATAGGCAACACGCTATACGGTAAGTTAGGGCAAGGCCTGAAGGGAAAACGGGGCTTCAACTCATCAGATGGATTAAGTAAAAACATACCTCATTCTCCTGTTACCAATCCATATTTCGCAGCTCATGCGACAGGGTTCGTTAGAGCCGTTCTCTCAGAGCAATTAGCAGGGATTCATAAACACCATGGCGACGACGTTACCGTTGTAAGTGCCACAACAGATGGGTATCTCGTAGACTGTACTGAAGAACAACTCTACGTTTCAGGAACCATTAGCCAACGGTTCAGTAAGATCTGCGAGCAAACGGGTGACGGTAAGATGATTAAGCATAAGCACCATGCTAAACAAATTATCGCAATGAAAACCCGTGGACAAATCACTGGTGAATATGGCGATACCGAACCCGTCATAGCAAAAGCAGGCGTTAAGCCACCAGAATCAGCCTTATCATCGGCAAAGGATGAAAATGCTTATATGGTCGAACTGTTCTTAGACCGTTACCCCGGACAGAAGATCCCAAACAACTCATTGATTTCACCCCGAGACATGTACCTCAAAGACATGGACTTGATAGAAATCCAACGAGAAAAGACGCTCAACTTAGAGTTCGACTTTAAGCGTAAACCCGTTAATCCTCGCATGACTAAAATCCGCCATCCTAAAGGTCACATCGTCGAGCATATCTACTTCGATACCGTACCTTGGAAGAACGAGCAAGAGGGGCAACAGACTCGCGCATTGTTTGATGGATGGCGACGCGATAACTGTCTTAAAACAATGGAAGATTGGGAGAACTGGATCGACTACAGCAAAACCAAACCACTACTGAAGGGGTCATACATCAAGTATGAGGAAGGCGGTTCACAGGGTGCCCTGCTAAAACTCGCGTTACGTGCCCTATCTAAAGAGAGCTACGGACTGACCAAAACCATTAATGGTAAGAAACTCACTCTCAAACAGCTCACTGAGCTATTTAACAATGCAGGATTTAGGATTGCAGATAATGCCATTAGTAATTCACGAGACACAGCCTTCCGTCCTAACGTACTCGCTGCGACCCCAAGACTAATCCCACTATTAAGTTGGTTAATTGCAACGTTCCCTGACATGGAGATAGAACACTTTTTCCATAAAGACGAACTGGATGAAGTAAAAATGATGCTGAAGAACTCGTGATAGTTGGTAACGATAGCGGAAAACGTGAAGAGAACCGCTTACACACAAACATATAAATGGTTGATTTTAATAAATTATATCAACATAAATGGATGTTATATCTTGATAGGGGATTAGGTTAACGATTTCGTGATGGGATTACTGACGTAATCAGAGGGGAATTGCGTGACCTAATTACACTATCAAGATACAACATCCATCTTTTAACTTAATATTATGATTTATATACCATTATTCAGTCAGAACTAAGTTTACCTATCCTAATTTTTTGCCTCTATTCAAGTTAAAAAAGGAGTGGACGGTATCTACCCTCCATTCAAGTGCATAAAGCGTGATCAGATTCACAAAAAATAACGCTAAAAATCTTGCTCTCATTTGCTCTGAAAAATACCGATACATGTCTAGCAGGCTCTTAAACCAATTCTCCCGAGTGGATTAATACCCTTTTTAGTGACAAGCAATTCGGTAATACCCTCGTTACACGCCTTTTAAACAACGATACGCCCCCTTGTAATCCACTTTTCATTTTTTCACTATAAAACACTCAAAACCATATATAAGTTGTTGTTTTAAAGTGATTTTTAATATTGACCAAAAACTTAAAAGGGGCTTAAATGAGGGCTCTTTTTAAATATGGAGACAAGAAAAATGACTGATGCAAACAAAGTACTAGAACTCACTGAAAGCCGTCTAAATGAATTAACCAATGCCATAGTAAACGCGTTGTCGAACGCGGGTGCTGGTCGTGTTGTTGATAAGGAACTGTGTGAGCAAGCCCAGTACGATATTGGTGCTGCAATGCGCGAAGTTAAACAGCTCTTTCAAGGAAACAAGAATAAGTTCGGTAAATGGCGTGATGAAAATATTATCGGCAACGGTAAACGTACGGTAGATAAGCGCACGCTTACACGTTGGACTAACTTATGTGAATTCGGAACGCTAGATGAATGTCGTAAAGTAGGATTTACCAAAGTTTACAAGTTATCGAGTAAACGCTATGCCCCTTTGCGTGAGCAAATTAAACAACACCTAGAACAACACCCGGATGTTGAATCCGACACTATCAATGAAATGTTCAACGATTTTGCAACTCAATTAAAAACAGAGAAGAAACAGACCACCCCCGTTGTGAATGATGGCTTAGTTGACAAGGTATCGGAACTGGAAGCTCGCCTCAAAGAGCTAGAGCAGGAAAATGCCAACCTACGTCAACAGTTAGAAGGTCAACCCACTCTTGAAGCTGCGTAACTTGTTACCGAAACGACATTATGACGTTTCGGTTTTGCTATCGACTATTAAGGAACACCCATGGCAACCGAAGTAAAAAAGAACACGGTGAATTTATTCAGTGTCAAGTTACAGGTGTCAACGAGTATCTTGGCATCAATCAATATCACTGATGGCAATATCAGTGTCAGAGCAGCGAGCGGTAAACAGCTAGCTCATTTGACTCTTAAAGATGAAGAAAGTGAGCAAAATCTCGATACGCTATTTGCTGACCTTGAGAAGCTTTGTATCCGAGACGCGAATTACTGGATAACCCTCCCAACAGGTAGTTGGGTGCGGAAAAACGCCATTCTAGGATATGAATGTCACCTTAGTGAAAAATATCAAGGACTTATCCTGAGAACTCAAGGTAACCGGATTCTTTCATTTATTCCCTGTGATGATCTAGATACACAGTTAATGATCAAACAGGAAATTCAGAAGGCTACAGCAGCCTCATCACCGTCCCGTCGTTACAAACCTAACTGGGACTTCCATCAAAGCGCAGTTTAACTGCATCTTTTACTTAACTATTGGAATATAAATTATGAACATGTCTATCTATGATTTAATCGTTAATGCTTTCACCGCTGAAGCAAATCGCACTAACCAGAACCGCCGAACTCGCCTTCGTGAGGTTCGTAAAGTTGGTCAGAATATCGAGTCGAAAGGTGGCAAGATCCAACACTGGGATCAAATCCTTGATGAGCTTGAAACCGCGCTGGTGCACGACTATGACACTAAACGCGATTCTTTCGGTTACAAGGAGACAGCGAAGCGCTTGAAGCAGGTCATTAGCGAAGTCACTGGTCACTAACGTGTTACAAGTTACTCTCACTACTTAATAGTTTTTTAATAGTACGTTTTTTATCAAATAAATTGCCCAGACCTTAGCGATTATTTCATGCAAGAATTTCCATGCCCTATCTGAAAGGTGTTTGTTGACGGACGTTAGCAAGCACCTTTCGACCTTCTGCTTTCCATTCTTGAAACGACATAATTTCAGCTCGAACCCATCAATAAAAAAGAAGCAGAGTCCCCCCTACTTCTTCCTTTACTAGATAACATCTAGTTCATCCAATGCCCCTCCGATTAATGCACCTGCGACAAACCCGATCGCCCCGCCAAGAACGACACCCTGTGGACCATAGCGGGTACCGAGTGTGGCACCGTACTTCGCGAATTGAACACCTGTTGACGCGCTCGGCTTAAACCAGCGCTGTTGAGGGTTAGAATGAAAATGTGTTTTTGCCATACTGTTTTTCCTTTTCTATAAATACAGAAAAGGGCGATACCTTTCGATATCGCCCTTGTTGATAAGCCTAATTTAGTGATGGGACTTAATCATCGTCATCATCAGCCATGAAGTCGCCGCCGAGCCAACCATCGTCGCCCGGTTCCATGTCGAAGTCCTGACTGAAGCCAGAATCTTCTGTGCCATCATCATAGTCACCTTGGTCTTCTGTCCAGTTGCCCATAACGAATACTCCTTCTTAACTGTAATCCATTGCGCCACACGTATCGCATGACCCACCCTTGGTGACCCAACCGGGACAACCTAAAGAGCGGCATGAGTAACCTGATGCCATAAGTGGCTTAATGAATGTCACTTGCATTGCTTGTTTCCTTTAATTGACGTTGTAGTAAATCTACGTTGTGTAGTATCCCACTGCGCTCGGACAGGATGTGTCCAAGACCGCAGAATGAGTGTGAAAATAGTCATCGTCATTGCCCTACCTTATCCGATGAAAGCTATGCCAAATCTCAGTGCGCGACGGTTTGAAACATTTAAAAATGTTTTGCCCTCAACCTGTCCAAGGGAAACCGTACGCTAGTAGCATGAGCGATAAGAGTGAAAAGCTAGCTTTAAGGCTAGGTGACATATTGACGAGATTGTTTATGGGAGAAGTGCTCTCCCCTGAGCAGTTGGTAGCGGATTATCAGGTAAGCGAGAAAACTCTGAGACGCGATTTCAATGAAAGGCTAGTCAACGCTCCGATTATCCGCACCAATGAGGGTTATCGGTTAGATCCAGTAACTCGAAATAATGGTAATGCGAATACCAACAAGGTACTGCACGATACGGGTTTGTCTGCGCTACTACCTAATCACTACAAGTTCAACGGTCACACTCCCGTTCTGTTTAAGAATCCACGCTCCGAACCTATCGAGAAGTTCGATGCGCAGTTTAGGCAGTTGACCGAAGTTATTACCACTCACTCTGTGATTGACCTTACGTACAATGGCAAAACGTTCGAATCTGTCCATCCCTATCGCTTGGTGAATGACCGTGGTATCTGGTTCCTCGCTGCGACCTACTGTGACCAGTTACATTCGTACCGATTACCGAATATTTCACGGATTCACCGCCGGGAAGATAAATACAAACCGAATCAAAAGGTCCACGAGGAGATACATAAACAAGGGATGGAGTGGCTAACTCCGGATGATGCTGAGGTGCTTGTACAGGTTGATAGGGAAGTAGCTCCACGCTTTCTTCAAAGAACGATTCTCCCTCACCAGCAGCTATTGAAAGAACTGAGTGACGGTAGTTTGCTAGTTAGCAGTCGAGTATCAAGATTGAGCGATATCTTGCCCTTGTTGAAGTCCTGGATACCTCAAGTCGAGGTTCTCTCTCCTGTCAGTCTCAAGCTTGAGCTTATACGCGACCTCCACGCCACGTTGGATCGTTACAAGTAGTTGCCACGTTAATTAATGACGCCCTAGCGTTCCCTCTAGAAGCACTGCTCCAAAACAACAAAGAACCCCGACATAATGTCGTTTCACTACACCGCGACCGACCGCCCTACCCACGAACTTGCCACTATGTACCGATTTTGAGCTTACCTATGCTAGATAAGGGAAAGAGGTGATTTAGCGAAACCTCAAACCGATACCGCGCAAGGGAAAACTCAAAATGATGCCGTTTTTGGTCGGGTTGAGACTAACTAATAAATAACTCCGGTAGGAGGTTGCTATTAAAGGGGTATAACCATGATGTCTGATGCACGAACTCTGCTCCAAATCACTCAGTCCAGTCCGTATTTTTACCTAGTTGATATCGCTAACTTGTTAAGCTTCACCGCCGTTGGCTATCTACTGGGTATGATGACTGGATAAACAGAGTCATGAATTGAACTTGTCACCATAGATTCCGGTGACAAGTTCCTTTTGTTACACCTAGCCTGTTTTAACTAGCTTCTGAAAATAGGTGAAAAATTTGAGTAAAAATTCATTTGTGTCAATCCATTCACGAATATCGTTATAAATCTATCAGTTAGCCTAGTTTTTTATAAGTTAAGCATGTTTAATCCGCGTATCGAAACTAAAACAAAACAGGTACAAGAACATGTCTATTCCATTCAATAAAGCAGATTGGTTACACAATGGCTGTCAAAGTGAAAAAATCGCCAAATGTGCAGCAGCAGCTCATGCACATGAAGCGATTACTACAATCGCCGCCTTCCATGCTGACGAAGACCATTACACAATCGAAGCAGGTGCTGAATACCTAGAAAACTATGAAGGTCAAGAAGTATTGTTTCTAGAGTTCAAAGCGTACAGTGATTGTGAACACTCTCGTTCCATGGCCATCATCTACGAGAAAGAAGATCTAGTGATGTACTGTGTTGAGTTTTCACTTGGAAACGAGGATGAGGATAAAGAGGAATACTTTGAGCCAGTTTCTCCAATGACTGTTAAGGGGTTCTTCAGTTATCTGAACACCTTGCCGAATATCAAGAAGCATGTACTACTTTCGAGTCTGGACGAAAAAGAGCAACAATCTTTAAGTATGCTTGAGGAACTGTCTCAATAGGTTTTCTCATATCAACGTAACCATAAGCACTGCCTAAGAACATCAAACTAGGTTATCCCAAATGGCAACGTTGAAAATGTCCAAGTTTTCGAGCCAAGCTACGAACATAAGATTAAGGTGCGCTCTTGGCGCTGAATAAGGGCTAGCCTTTATCCCTAGTTGCAGAGATAGCATCAGACAAATCATTCTCTCGGTATTTTATATAGGCTTCCCGCCCCTTACTGCTCCCATTGCTTCGACATAGCAATGGGAGCTTTTAATAACAAAACACCAGTGTAAACCAACCAAACTCGTTAAAATTAAGACTCCCTTCCTTGGTGTTTCTACCCTTCATTGCAATCCAGCAACTTCATCCCCTCTGAATCCCGAAGGCAACGGATTGGGTAAACGTTGCTAAAACTTGCCCCAATGAAAAAGGCTTCCCATCACGCCATGATTAACATGGAGCAATAGGAAGCCTTAGTGTCACTAGGAAGTGAGTCGACTATTTTATGGTACATACATGGTGCTTTCTACTTGGTTTGTTGCCGATGGACTAATCCACAGTGACTTTTATCTCATCGAACAAGCCCATTTCCACGTAGCTGAGAAAGTTGGATTCCCACATCGAGTAGAACTCCATTACCTCACTACTTGTTATCGGCAGTTCTGGAACATAGGAAAAACTCGCTGTTCCAGATGAGAAGTTAAAATCCACTTCTTTAACTAGTTCGGGATAAGGACCACCGCAATACGCAAAGTCAGTGATGTAATCAAAGATCCACTGGTCGTAGAGGCGAACAAGCCTGATTTCAATAGGATGAAATCCAGATCTACTCTCTGCATTGTAGGATGAATCTCGGAAGTTAAACACAACCGATTGGATCATGGGTGTCCATTTGCCTGATTCGCTGATCACTCGGTTTAAAGCATCTTGAAGATCCACACTGACAGGCAGCAGAAATCGCTCAACGTCAAAAGTTAAGTTCATAATAAATTCTCTTTTAGTTTGTTAGGGATGCACTCTTGGGTAGTGCGCGGTATGAAATTTGGGAAGAGGTTTAGTAGTTAAGGATTGATAAGACATTCGAAGTTATTTAGCTTCGGTTTCACCGTCCACTAATGACAGGAGTTCATCACGACGTTGCTCGTAGTCAGGTGCAAGAACGTGGAGAAACACCGATTTCTCTGACTGGATGATAAGACCAAGCCCCCTGCAACAAGCAGCCATAAAACCAGCGTTGTTCGCTGACTGTCCAGAAAACACACACTTCAGCACAGAACTCTTGAACGGCTTATCACCCTGCACATCTAGTACAGCGGTGATATCTTTAAGCGGGATCCATTCCTTGCTGTGTAGACCTCCACCTTCATTACCCGACATGCGGATATGGAGCTCGTTTTCCTCGTCATGTAAGGCTATTTGATAGAACACGTGGTTCTCCGTTTTCGGTGATAGCTTTTTCGCTTTTCCCTCGCGCACGATATTAGTGAAATGGTCTACTGGTTGATCGTCAGTGACTGTGACTTGCTCATTGCCTTCTACAACTTCTGGTAGAACGGCTGCTTGTTTATTGCTTGGTTTACGTGCCATAGGACACCTCCTTTGAGATGGAATTGTTCAGGTTTAATTTGGTTTTAAGATTCAGCTTGATCAGCTAACTTGGCGACAGGGAACGTTAGACTGTTCATAGGAGCACAGCAGTACACACCAGCGCCTTCCATGGTCACTATGGCGACCGCTAATAACCAAGGACAATCAGGAGAGTTAAGAATTAGCACCCATTCAGGGTATTCAGATACAAACTTTAGAAAATGCTGGTCTTCCTCAGATTCTTCACTCAAGGTTTCGTCAGTATCGGACTCCTCAATCAAGTACAAGGTCGTACCGACCTCATCCCAAAACGTTTTTGTACTTTCTTCATCACCGAATGGCTCTATCAGGTGCTCTAGCAGTTTTGCTTTCACACCATCCGGCATTGGCAGTGATTGAATGTCTTCAAACTTGTTTACTGTTTTCATTTCTAATCTCCGTTTAATAATGAAAAAGCCCCTGTTTAGCTCATCGCTAAACAGGGGCTTTTCTAATGTCATTTCTAAATTAAATGGTTAAACCTAACTTCTTCATTCCCAACGTATCTCCGGCTTCGCAGTCACCATATCCGACAAGCGAGATCCAATCTCCCGCCGACGCCCAACAGTCAGCTTCGAATAGCGTCTTGTTGATGACAGGTCAGCGTGATTGAGCTGCTTGGCTATGTCGTGTAACGAGACTCCTTGGCTAGCTAACAAACTTCCAACCGTATGGCGAGCTGAATGCAGGGTTAGGTTCGCTTTATCACCGGGTATGTCGGGCAGTCCCATCTTGGCTTTGATAGCCTTGAAAGCATGCCTAGGTTGCCCTACGGGTTTACCCTTTTTGCGTCCAGGAAAGAGATATGGATTATTTGCCACATGAGGCACCGACCTCAAAATATCAAGCATGTAATCACTCAGATAAATAACGTGGCTACTACCATTTTTCGTATGCGGGATAGTGAGAGATTTCTCCTCCCAATTCACATCGGATTTCAAGCGTAAACGCAGTTCCTTATCCCTCGCGCCAGTCAAAAACAACAAAGCTAGGTATGCACCAATACTCTTATCCTCATGGTTCAGAGCGTGACCTATGAACTCCTTTAACTGTGATTCGGACAAGTAACCAGTGCGCACGTTATCTTCTTTCAACAAGCTCACCTTGTCAGCAATAAGTGGCGCGTCCATCAACTTGTATGCTTGACGATTGATCGTTTTGAGCAGGGCTAGAACACGGTTTATCGAAGCAGGAGCATAGGGTTTACCCTTAATCGTAACGGCGTTTTGCATCTCCATTTGGACTTTGATGATATCGGCGGCGGTTAGTTCATGAATGGATATGTGATGTATCGACTTTGCCAAACGAAACCGAGCAACGTCATCTTTCCAGCTACGTTTCTGTTTAGCCAGTGGCAGGTAAACTTCATCAAAGAACCGTTCCAGAGTCATCGCCTTCACAGTAGTCTGATTGTCACGCTCAAGCTTGGGATCAACGCCTTCTATAATTTGCTGGCGATACTCTTTGGCTGTTTTGCGCAGTGTGGCGAGGTCAGTTTCAGGGTGCTTACCAAGACCAATAGATGCCTTCTTACCTGTTACCGGACTGGTATAACGCAGAAGGAATCGTTTCCCGCCAGACTTACCCACTAAGCAGCGAACACCAGTAGGCAAACCAGAATCCCTCATAGCGGACAGATTGACTTCGTAATCGGTAGATTTAGCGCTAGCCGAATTGGGTTTAAGATTGTTGAGGAAAGTGGTGTTGAGTCGGGTTTTACTTTGCATAATCAAATACCTATCAGTTAGACAAGTATTTGATTAATATAATTTTCACTTCTAATTTATTCCAGTAAATCCAATAACTTATCAACTCGACGGAGATTATTAACCGTACCTAAAATATCGACACAACCTTCTTTGTTCATACTTATGTAGTCTGTTTGATCTACTAGAACCGTCATATACTTTCCAAGTCCAAACTTAGAGGGCTTAGCAAGGTTGATCCCGTTCTGTTCAGCTTTATTCTTAATCTCTTTATACCACCGAGAGCGCTCTGTTTTGCGTAGCTCCTTATCAGGTACTTTAATTTTGATACAAAGCTGCTGCTCTTCAAGTTGAACATAAACTTCAGAATTATCAACGTCACGCCCAAAACACCAAAAACCCATAAAGCCACCAGAGGGATTAGCTACATACTTCCATCCGCCAGCCCCCAATTCCTTCTGCAAGTGCATATAAAAACCAGCCCATGCTTGTCCTGACCAAGTCTCGGGAGGCGTAGTCAGATAACTATTAACCTTTTTTTCTATTTCCTGTAGATGTCTTCTAAAATCGAGAAAAATTGAGTCATTAATTTTGTCACCCTTATTCAATACATCTAAAAAGTCTTTTCTAGAAAATACCTTGTAACCATTTGATTCGATCGAGCGATAACAAGACTGATCAAAGGTTTTAAAGTATATCGGGAGGATGTTATCTACTTCGTAAGTCCTTCCCTTAATTTCATTGAAATAGCGAGAAAGTTGATCAGAATGTTCACGTGTTTTGGTCTTATCCTCGATGAGAACTATAAATTCATCGTTAACAATGCACAGCACGTCTATATGTGAATCTTGTTTTGTAATTTCGACTTTGTTAACAGTTGGCAAGGATTTACCATGCTTACTAAACAATGATTTCAAAAAACTTAAAGCACATTGATGAAGTGCCTCATCGACCTGGCAGTACTGAGGATCTGCCCAAGATAGGAACCAGCATAAAAATGCATCTTGAGACAGCTCACTGGTAGCATATCGAAATAGATTAGGTTTATTCATAGATTGCTCACAACTGAAATATCAAAATAAATCATCGTAACCTAAAATACTCAATATTTTAGTGAGTTAAGTCTTGTAAGTACGACAGTCGAACTGTCAATTCCGAAAAAAAATGTGTAATGTAATTGTCTTATATACCCCAACGCCCTTAATACACACACCGCAAAACCGCCTATCTCAAACCGGCTTTTCGACTATCCATCAAAACGATCAGTTGCCTCATAAAACCCAAAACCAAACCGCATAGCACCGTAAAGTCACCATGGTCGTACCATGCTTCTTCTGGCTCGCAACCCTTGCTAATACTGACCCGCAACTTTGCATTAACTGTAATTTGTTGGATTGACTGGGATTCCCTTGCGCACAGAATCGTCATGCGATGAACCATATATGGACCATAGGAGAAATTTTAAGGTAGATAAAGTGAGTCTATTGGAGCGAAAAAAGAGGCGATAGCAGGAAAGGAATTTTGAGATAAGCACCTGAAAAATCGAATATTTACAAACGCCTAAAACGACGAAAGGCCGCTATAAGAGCGACCTTTCTATGTATGGTACCGGTGGGCGGACTTGAACCGCCACGCCCGAAGGCAACGGATTTTGAATCCGTCGTGTATACCAATTTCACCACACCGGCATCTTTGGGCTATTGCCCTTTGATGATTGGCATTATACGGAAGCTTTTGACCTGCGCAAGCAGAAATACCTTAAATAACTATCGTTTGTTGATAATTTCGCCACAAAGTGTGACAAAGCTGTACTGATAAGAAACGTACACTCCATTTCCTACTACTGATCCAGATGAAAATGAGTATACGTAACTCTTTTTTAAACTCTATTCACTGTAATATCAGAAACATAACCATTCCCAATGCTCGACAAAGCCGTATGGACCATCTCGGCAGCATCTTCCGCTTGCATGAAGTGACTCGTGTCCATCGTGTTGCCGCTTGTCTTCCAGAATTCCGTATCCATTCCACCAGGATAAACCGCGATAATTTTCATTGGCTTTCCTTTTAACTCCAAACGAACCGACTCGATTAATCCTTTGACAGCCCACTTCACAGCGCAATACGTAGACTCTTGCGCTTTAGGCTGTTGCGCAGCAGTAGACATAACCATGACCACTTTTATCGGTTGATCTTTGTAACGCTTTACTAACTCTCTTAATACATGAATGGCGGAATTCAGGTTATTATCAATCAGTTTTTGAATCTCTTCCGGCTCCTGCTCTTCCAGTTCGCCAAAATAACCACTTCCTGCACTATGAATGACCATTTCAGGCGGCTGTTTCATCCCATCAAATAGGTGTTTCACATCTTGATGTAATGAGAGGTTGCAAGCTTGATAGCCGACGTTATGAGAGAGTTGTTTTGCTAGTGCGGATAGTTTTTCTGTGTTTCTTCCTATGATATACGTCTCTTTGTCTTCCGCATCATAACGCTTTGTCAGCTCTGCCCCTAAACCGCTACTTGCACCTGTAATTACAATCATGGCTACCTCTTATCAATCACATACTTTTAATGTATCTATCAATTAAGGTAACAGAATCTTGGTAATTCACACCTCAAGAACACCATTCTTTGAAGCAAGCGGCTTTCTTACTCTCATGATGCATGAAATACCAAGTAGAACGAGGAAGATTTAACCTATGCTTAAGCAAGAATAACTTTCTGAATTTTCTATCGACTTTCGAGTAAGAGCCTAATAGGAGCATACGAATGACTGGGTCAAAATGGCAATGGTTACTGAAGCAAATGACGCGCAAACCGTGGGTTCGCACGTCACTTTATGCCTTACTTGCTGTCGCCACCGCCCTAATATCCATTGTTTTAAACCAGTTCATTACTCTGCCTCCTGCAATCAACGTCAGTAAGGATTTGCTTAACAACATATTAAATATCCTCGCGACTTCCATGCTTGCGGTGACCACATTCTCGCTCAATATAATGGTCTCAGCGTACAGTGCCGCTAGTGCAGGGGTAACGCCACGGGCCACCAAACTGTTGATGGAAGACAGCACAACGCAAAATGCTTTGGCAACCTTTCTTGGCTCTTTTTTATTTAGCTTAGTAGGCATTATCGCGCTAGGCATTGGTGCCTATCATCAACAAGCACAAATTTATCTGTTCATCGTGACCATCGCCGTAATCGTGATGATCATACTCACTCTGCTACGTTGGATTCAGCACCTTTCCGTACTAGGGAGGGTCAGTGAAACCACGTCATACGTGGAGCAAGCCTTGTTAGATGCGATAAGAAAACGGGGCAAAGAGCGTTGGCTAGGTGCTCACCCGTGGAGCCACCCAGAACATAAACCCAGAGGAAGTGCACCTATTTTCAGCCAAGAAATTGGCTACTTACAGCATGTTGATATGCATCATCTCGATAGTATTGCTGAAGCAAACCAATGCACCATCTATCTTGAACGACAACCAGGAAGTTTTGTGTATGTGAGTCAACCATTGGCTTGGGTTTGTGGAGCGTTGCCAGACGAAAACGAAATAACTGCGGCCTTCACGATTCGAACGGAGCGTTCCTATGATCAAGATCCTCGTTTTGGATTGGTCGTCATGGCGGAGATCCCTCACGAGCTCTCTCCCCCGCCGTGAATGATAACGGTACCGCGATTGATGTTCTTGGGCGTTCTGTACGAGCGCTTTCATTATGGGGAGAGTTACTCAGCGAACCTCCCACCAAGACTCGATACCCTAGACTATTTGTGCCCGCATTGAGCTGCCAGGATTTGTTTGATGATGTCTTTTTGCCAATCGCGCACGATGGTGCAGCGCAACTCCAAATACAGATTCGCCTACAAAAAGCCTTGCTGGCTCTTTCTAGTATGCACCCCAAGTTGTTTTTATCACCTGCAACCAAGCTATCAGAAAAAGCTTTAGAGCTCTCCTTGAGCCAGCATTATACCGAAGATGAGAAACACCAACTCTCTCATCTGTCTAATCTAGTTACAGACCAAAAAGCTAATGGTTAGGCAAGTAAAATTCAGTTGAAATAGGTTACCGAAAGGCCTTGTACATCATGGTATATATTCATAACACACAGCAGAAAAGTCACTTCGTTTATGCATTATTAAAGACTCTGTGCGTTAGGTCTCTTTTCTCTTGGTGAGGGAATCTATATTCTGACGCACAATTTTTAAGGTAAGTGATGGAATAATGACAACGTCTACAACTCTTCCACCTGCTGGTCTCTTTCGTCGACTTGCAGCGTTGATTTACGACACATTGATTATTATCGCAATTGAAATGATGGCCGCAGGTATTGTTATGGCCGTTGTATTTGCACTAAATGCAGCAGGGCTGTTGAGCTATGGCGAGTACGCAGATGCCGCTGATATGCTCGGAAAGCACCCTGTATTAAGCCCTCTATTTACACTGTATCTTGCGGTTGTGTGGATATACTTCTTTGTCTTCTTCTGGACGCGAGCAGGACAAACACTTGGGATGCGCGCTTGGAAACTTCGAGTTCGCAATGCCAAAGACGGCGCGCCGATTACAGTCACTCAAGCCCTGATTCGTATTGCAACATCTGGCTTTGGTTTGGCAAACCTGACTGTACCGATTGATCCCAAGAAACGTGGGTTCCACGACATTTGGGCAAAAACAGAGGTTGTTGTGTTGCCTAAGGCAAACTAACTTATCCGGGACTACAAAAAAGGAAGGCATAATGCCTTCCTTTTACATTTAGTCCAATGAAACATGGTTTATTCGGTGATACTTCAGCTACAGCTTTCTTCTCAGCAGCGCAATCGCAATAGCTAAAAACACCAGGCTCGGGGCCAATGCACCAAACACAGGGGATATGCCATACACCAAGCTTAATGGGCCAAAGAACTCACTGGATATATAAAAAGTAAACCCGGCAACCACGCCCGACAATACCCTTGCCCCCATGGTCACACTTCTGAGTGGACCGAAAACAAACGATAGCGCCATCAACATCATCACGGCAATTGAAAGCGGCTGTGTCAACTTACGCCAAAACGCCAATTCATAGCGAGATGCATCTTGCTCTGATGCTTTCAGATAGGTCACGTAATCATACAAACCGCTCAGTGATAACTCTTCAGGCTTTACCGTCACCACAGCTAGCTTATCTGGAGCCAATGACGTATGCCATTCCATCTGTTCGATGTCTTGCTTCGAAATCACGTTTTCATTTTTCATATCCGTGATTTGTACGTCTCGCATCAACCAATTGTTATCTTGTTGATAGTCGACCTCTTCAGCAAAGATAACCTTTTGTAGATTCTTATCATCATCAAAACGCCACATATTTAAAGCATAAAGCTTGTCGTCTTCGACTTTACCTATAAAGATAAAGTCGTTTGCGTCACGAGCCCAAACTCCAGAACGAACTGAGACAATACTACCTCCCGATATCGCAAACGCACGTAAGTCACGCGCCATTTTTTGTGCTTCTGGAGCGCCCCATTGCCCTAACGTCATAACGATAAGCATAAGTGGCACCGCCGTTTTGAGCACCGACAACCCGATATCCAACTTTGAGAAACCAGCAGCTTGCATCACCACCAGCTCAGAGCTTGACGCCAACATACCTAAGCCGATCAGGGCGCCGAGTAATGCCGCCATTGGGAAGAACATTTCGATATCACGCGGCACACTGAGCAACACAAAATACAATGCATGAGTGAGGTCATACACGCCTCGCCCTACTTTACGTAACTGTTCTACGTATTTGATGATGCCCGATAAGCCAACAAACGTCGCTAAAACCAAGGCAGTGGTAGAGATGATGGTTCTACCGATGTAAAGGTCTAAGATTTTGAACACAGCTTACGCGAGCCTCTTCTTACGGAATTTGTCTTTTATTCGTCGAGCAGCAACGCTGTCCATCATATTGGCCATGATTGCGACAATCAGTAACATCGCATTAATAGGCCACATGCCGATTGCCGCCGGAATGTCACCATCTTCTAATGCAGATTTTGTTGCACTAATCGCCAGGAAATACGCTAGATAAATAAGAATCGCGGGCCCCATTTTGGCAAATCGTCCCTGACGCGGATTCACCGCCGACAAAGGAATAACCAGCATCGTTAAGAGTGGAATACACACAAATAACGAAATTCGCCATTGCAGCTCTGCTTGTGCTTCTGGGTCTGGGTGTCCAATCAAATCAACCGTTGGGTACGCTTCCCAATCTCGCCCTTTCTTTTTGACCTCACGCTGGCCGATAACGCCTTCGTATTCATCGAATTTTGTGATCATATATTCAACGCGAGTCGGCACACCTTCATAACGCGTGCCTTCTTTCATGGTGATGACCTGACGGCCGTCCGACAGTTCTTTTACTTCACCAGAGGACGAGAACATCACACTCGGCAATACTGAATCTCTCGGGCGCATCTGCGCGACAAAAACGTTGCTCAATGTATTGTCTTTAATGTCATCAATGAACACAACCGATGAACCATCTGGCGTGCCTTGGAATTGCCCTTTCTTTAGCAAGTCAACGCTGTTTTCTGCCGCCACTTGTTCATAAAGTTGCTCTACACGGTCTTGAGACCACGGCGATAACCACAATGCATTAAAAGCCGCCACAGCAGAAGTAATCAGCGCTAAGTACAAGGCCGCTTGTACCAGGAATTTGTTACCAATACCTGTCGCGTTCATCACGACAATTTCGCTCTCTGCATACAGACGACCAAATGTGATCAATATGCCGATATACAGACTTAAAGGCAGCATTAATAGACCCATTGCTGGCATATTCAAACCAACAATCGAGAAAATCAATCCAGCAGGAATATCCCCATCAGAAGCATCAGCAAGAACACTTATGAATTTCTGGCTTACAAACACCAAAAAAAGTACGAAAAAAATCGCAAATTGGCTCTTGAGTGTTTCGCGGATCAAATATCTAACAATAATCACGCTGAAATTACCTATACAAAACTTGTTTTTTTGGTCGAATCACTATAGTTTCCCGTTGAACCATTTATTTTTTTAAAAATTATAAACTAGATGTTAGTCGCTTAATCAGCTCTGCATGTAAGCCTGGAGCTAAAATTCAACAAGTAAGCGATCATTATCTAACATTTAGAGCAATTTGTCTTCAGGATGTAGGAGTACGCATGGAGTTCAGTGTAAAAAGTGGCAGTCCAGAGAAACAACGTAGCGCATGTATCGTTGTTGGTGTGTTTGAACCACGTCGCCTTTCTCCAGTAGCCGAACAACTTGATAAAATCAGTGACGGTTACATCAGTTCACTACTTCGCCGTGGTGATCTAGAGGGTAAACCTGGTCAGATGCTGCTACTGCATCAAGTACCAGGTGTTTTGTCAGAGCGCGTTTTACTTGTCGGTTGCGGCAAAGAGCGTGAACTTGGCGAGCGCCAGTACAAGGAAATCATTCAAAAGACGATCAGCACACTTAACGAGACAGGCTCAATGGAAGCGGTATGTTTCCTAACTGAACTGCATGTTAAGGGTCGTGATACATACTGGAAAGTGCGCCAGGCTGTAGAAGCGACTAAAGATGGTCTATACACATTTAATCAATTCAAGAGCGTTAAACCTGAGACTCGCCGCCCACTGCGCAAGCTTGTTTTCAATGTACCAACGCGTCGTGAATTAAACTTGGGTGAAAAAGCAATCACTCATGGTCTCGCTATCGCATCTGGTGTCAAAGCCTCAAAAGATCTTGGCAACATGCCACCAAACGTAGCTAACCCAGCTTACCTTGCTTCTCAAGCTCGTCGTCTGGCGGACGATTACGAAACCGTAACCACCAAAATCATTGGTGAGCAAGAGATGGAAAAACTGGGTATGACCTCTTACCTAGCAGTCGGTCGTGGTTCTAAAAACGAATCTATGATGTCTATCATCGAGTACAAAGGTAATCCTGACTCAGATGCAAAACCTATTGTGCTAGTAGGTAAAGGTCTAACCTTCGATTCAGGTGGTATCTCTCTAAAACCGGGCGAAGGTATGGATGAGATGAAGTACGACATGTGTGGTGCGGCATCGGTATTCGGTACAATGAAAGCGCTAGCGAAGCTAAACCTACCAATCAACGTTATTGGTGTTCTAGCGGGCTGTGAAAACATGCCTGGCAGCAACGCTTACCGTCCAGGTGACATCCTTACAACCATGTCTGGTCAAACTGTAGAAGTTCTGAACACGGATGCGGAAGGTCGTCTTGTTCTTTGTGACGCACTGACTTACGTAGAGCGTTTCGAACCAGACTGCGTGGTTGACGTTGCAACGCTAACCGGCGCTTGTGTTATCGCACTAGGTCACCACATCAGTGGCGTTATCTCTAACCACAACCCTCTTTCTCATGAGCTAGTTAACGCTTCAGAGCAAGCGAGTGACCGTGCATGGCGTCTACCAATGGCAGATGAGTACCACGAGCAGCTGAAGAGCCCGTTTGCGGATATGGCAAACATTGGTGGCCGCCCTGCTGGTACTATCACTGCGGGTTGCTTCTTATCTAAGTTCGCGAAGAAGTACAACTGGGCTCACGTCGATATCGCAGGTACTGCGTGGAAATCAGGCGCAGCGAAAGGCTCAACGGGCCGTCCTGTCTCAATGCTTGTCCAATTCCTTTTGAACCGCAGCGGCCAAGAGACAGAAGAGTAATTTCTGAACAAAATCTAAAAGGGCCGCAAGGCCCTTTTTTATTATCCTAATTTTCTAAAATGAAAATGGGATTTAAGATGGTCTTAGGAAGAGACCCAAGGCAAGTGAGAGAATGATGCAAACTGCAACCTTCTACATCATTAACGAAGAGAGCCCGCAAGCAACGGTGGCTGGCTTTGAAGAGTACATTGTGTTTTTGGCGCAGCACTTTGCCCGCCAAGGCGCTAAAGTGTATTTAAACTGCCAAGACAAACCACACGCCGAGCAGCTCGCTGAAGCCTTTTGGCAAGTTGATGCAGACAAGTTCATGGCACATAACCTCGTAGGCGAAGGACCGAAATACGCCACCAATATTGAGATCGGCCATAACGGTGTAAAGCCGTCTTGGAATCGTCAATTGGTAATTAATTTGGCGGAAAATGAGACAACCTTTGCGAACAAGTTTGCTCAAGTGGTAGACTTCGTGCCCTGCGAAGAAAAAGCTAAACAACTCGCAAGAGAAAGATATAAAATTTACCGTCAAGCAGGTTACCAGCTGCAAACGATCGAAATTCAATATCCTTAACGGTCAATCCTTATAGTTAAGGCGATCTTGTTAAGATCCCTCACTTATAAAGATTGACTAAGATTCAACCATCAACGTATCCATTAAAAGAGCGCTATGGAAAAGACATACAACCCAACTTCAATCGAACAAGCTCTGTATCAGACTTGGGAAGAGAAAGGCTACTTTAAGCCACACGGTGACACTACTAAAGAATCATACAGCATCATGATCCCGCCACCGAACGTCACTGGTAGCCTACACATGGGCCACGCGTTCCAAGATACGATCATGGATACGCTTATCCGTTGTGAACGTATGAAGGGTAAAAACACCCTTTGGCAAGTAGGTACTGACCACGCTGGTATCGCAACTCAGATGGTTGTTGAGCGTAAGATCGCTGCAGAAGAAGGCAAAACAAAACACGATTACGGTCGTGAAGCTTTCATCGACAAAATCTGGGAATGGAAAGGCGAATCTGGCGGCACTATCACTAAGCAGCTTCGTCGTCTTGGCGCATCTGTAGACTGGGAGCGTGAACGCTTTACGATGGACGATGGTCTATCTAACGCCGTTCAAGAAGTCTTCGTACGTCTATACGAAGACGATCTAATCTACCGCGGTAAGCGTCTAGTTAACTGGGATCCAAAGCTACACACAGCGATTTCAGATCTAGAAGTAGAGAACAAAGACACTAAAGGCCACATGTGGCACTTCCGCTACCCACTAGCAGATGGCGCTAGAACAGCGGATGGCAAAGACTACATCGTTGTTGCAACGACTCGTCCAGAGACCGTGCTAGGCGATACGGGTGTTGCAGTTAACCCAGAAGATCCACGTTACAAAGATCTTATCGGTAAAGAAATCATCCTTCCTATCGTTGATCGTCGCATCCCAATCGTGGGCGATGAGCACGCCGATATGGAAAAAGGTACTGGCTGTGTGAAAATCACACCTGCGCACGACTTCAACGACTACGAAGTTGGTAAGCGCCACCAGCTACCAATGATCAACATTCTGACTTTCGACGCGAACATCCGCGACGCAGCAGAAGTATTCAACACTAACGGCGAAGCAAGCGACGCTTACAGCACTGAGCTACCAGCTAAATACCACGGTATGGAGCGTTTTGCCGCGCGTAAAGCTATCGTTGCTGAATTCGACGAGCTAGGTCTACTTGAAGAAGTGAAAGATCACGATCTACAAGTTCCTTACGGCGACCGTGGTGGCGTGGTTATCGAACCAATGCTAACTGACCAATGGTACGTACGTACTGCGCCTCTAGCGAAAACAGCGGTTGAAGCAGTAGAAAACGGCGACATCCAATTCGTTCCTAAGCAATACGAAAACATGTACTTCTCTTGGATGCGTGACGTTCAAGACTGGTGTATCTCTCGTCAGCTATGGTGGGGTCACCGCATCCCAGCTTGGTACGACAACCAAGGTAATGTTTACGTAGGTCGCACTGAAGAAGAAGTTCGCAAGAACAACAACCTAGAGTCAGTAATTGAGCTGCACCAAGACGAAGACGTACTGGATACATGGTTCTCTTCTGCGCTATGGACGTTCGGTACTCAAGGTTGGCCAGAGCAAACTGACGATCTGAAAGTATTCCACCCTTCAGACGTTCTAGTAACTGGTTTCGACATCATCTTCTTCTGGGTTGCCCGCATGATCATGATGACCATGCACTTCGTGAAAGACGAAAATGGCAAACCACAAGTACCATTTAAGACAGTTTACGTTACCGGCCTAATTCGTGACGAAAACGGCGACAAGATGTCGAAGTCGAAAGGTAACGTACTTGACCCAATCGACATGATCGATGGTATCGACCTAGAGTCTCTAGTAGAGAAGCGTTGTGGCAACATGATGCAGCCTCAGCTAGCGAAGAAGATTGAGAAGAACACGCGTAAGACGTTTGAAAACGGTATCGAAGCATACGGTACAGACGCACTGCGTTTCACTCTTGCAGCAATGGCATCAACAGGTCGCGATATCAACTGGGATATGAAGCGTCTTGAAGGTTACCGTAACTTCTGTAACAAACTATGGAACGCAAGCCGTTACGTAATGATGAACACAGAAGAGCAAGATTGTGGTTTTGGTGAAGGTGAGATCGAGTACTCTCTAGCAGACAAGTGGATCGAGTCTCAGTTTGAACTCGCAGCGAAAGCGTTCAACAACCATATCGACAACTTCCGTCTAGATATGGCTGCAAACACACTTTACGAATTCATCTGGAACCAATTCTGTGACTGGTACCTAGAGCTAACTAAACCCGTTCTATGGAAAGGTACTGAAGCGCAACAGCGTGGTACTCGCCGTACACTAATCACGGTACTTGAGAAGACGCTACGTCTGGCTCACCCAGTGATTCCTTACATCACAGAAACTATCTGGCAAAGCATCAAGCCACTAGTTGACGGTGTTGAGGGCGAGACAATCATGCTACAAACTCTGCCTCAGTTTGACGAAGCGAACTTCCACCAAGAAGCGCTAGACGACATCGAATGGGTGAAAGCGTTCATCACTAGCATCCGCAACCTACGTGCTGAGTACGACATCAACCCTGGCAAGCCTCTAGACGTTATGCTGAAAGCAGCGAATGAGAAAGACGCCTCTCGTCTAGAAGCAAGCAAACAAGTATTGATGTCTCTAGCGAAGCTAGAAGCAGTACGCGTGCTTGAAGCTGGCGAAGAAACCCCAGCGTGTGCAACGGCACTGGTTGGCAAGTCTGAGCTGATGATCCCAATGGCGGGTTTGATCGACAAAGATGCAGAGCTTGCTCGTCTAGATGGCGAAATCAAGAAGACGCACGGCGAAATCAAGCGTATCGAAGGCAAACTGGGCAACGAAGGCTTTGTAGCGAAAGCACCTGAAGCGGTTGTTGCTAAAGAGCGTGAGAAGCTTGAAGGCTACAAAGAGACACTAGCTAAGCTAGAAGAGCAGAAGACAACGATCGCTGCACTTTAAGCCTCAGTGAAAGAGAAGAACTAACACTTCTCACTTTGAATCCAAAGGTTGGCCATCATGGTCAACCTTTTTTGTATATCTTTCACCAAAAACCATCATCAATAGCTTTCCCCTATCGCAACAATACTCATCATCCATTAGCATTAATGAGAATTATTATCAATAATAAACTCATCGAAACAAACACGATTGAGTAATTATCATGAAAAAGACACTAACTTTCGCAGCACTGCATTTTACTATCGCATTTAGTGTCGCTTACGTACTCACAGGCGACGTTTTAATTGGTAGTTTAATTGCCATGATTGAGCCTTCAGTGAACACCGTAGCCTTCTACTTTCATGAAAAGGCATGGGCAAAAGTCCCAGCACTTAAAGCTCGTCAGTGGATGACCAGATTAAAAACCGCAAGCTTTGCGACCGTGCACTTCAGCGTCGCTTTTACCGTGGTTTACTTACTAACAGGTGATGCATTTGTCGGCGGCGTAATGGCGATGCTAGAGCCGAGTTTGAATACGGTGGCTTACTACTTCCACGAGAAAGTATGGATGCGTAAATCATCAGCAAAAACTCCAGCACCGCAGTTTTGTTTACATCACCACGCTTAAACATGGAGGCTCACTACATCTCCTAACGAGCCAAATGACATTTATCATTGACAACGTTGCGCACCGCAATTAATTTAATTGCGGTGCGCAACTTTATTTTTAGAGGTAAGTGATAATGAACGCTCGTCAACTCCGACACTACTCCCGTCAAGCCGTCCGATTGCTTGGTATGCTCGATAAACAATGCGGCGATGTCGCTCTTACCCCGGTACAAGCGCACGCATTAGGTGAAATCCAATTGCAGCCATTGACCATCAACCAACTGGCGCAGCAGCTTAGTGTCGACAAGTCCAATGCAAGCCGCACCATTACTGGTTTGATTAAATTAGGTTTGGTTGAGAGCATCGAAAACCCGAAAGATAAACGAAGCCAACTCGTAGTGCTCACAATTCAAGGACAGCAGGCGTTAGCGCAACTAGACCAACAGCAAAACAGCTTTTTTGAGCAGTTGCTTACACAACTTGATGACTGTGAGCAAGAACAACTCAAACTTGGTTTAGAGACTTACCTAAAAGGGCTAACAAAAGTGTGTCAGGCTGAGGAATACGTTCTTCGACCTCTTACTAAAGCAGACAACCCGCAAGTCGCAGATGTGATTCGTAAAGTCTCTGCTGAATACGGCTTAACCGCAGACAAAGGTTATGGTGTGGCCGATCCAACGCTTGATGATATGTATTCGGTTTACAATCAATGCGGCGCCGCCTATTGGGTCATTGAACATCGCGGAGAGATCGTTGGTGGCGGTGGCTTTGCCCCTTTAGCTGGTGAGCCAAATGTGTGTGAGCTGCAAAAGATGTACTTCTTACCTCAAACACGAGGACACGGTTTAGCCAAACGCATCGTCGCATTGAGCTTACAACTGGCGAAACAGCTTGGGTATCAGCAGTGCTATTTAGAGACAACAGAATGTCTAAGAGAGGCGGTAGGCTTGTATGAAAAGCTAGGCTTTGAGCATCTCGATGCCCCGCTTGGGCAAACAGGGCATGATGCATGTGAAGTCGTAATGCTTAAGGTACTGTAATAAAAAATATTATCAGACGTTAAAGCACAACGTGGGTAACGCAAAGCTCCTGGCTCAATGCAACAGTGAAGTTTTGGCGTTGCCCATCCAATTCAACAGACAACTGATAGAGATCATTTGGATCAGGGTCATTAAGATCAGCATACTTTGGCGCTTCAATCTGAAAGAGTGCGCTGGCGTGATCTGCACGAACGTCAATTGGGATATGGTAAGTCATGCCATTAAACTTTACCGCTGCTGACACTAGCCCTGGTGCAAATGTCTGGTAATACAAATCGACCTTAAATTCACACCCGCCACCATGGTGCCAAATCTGCTCGGTTGCCACGCGCTCTAAACGCACGTTGCGAATAAACTGCAAGTACGGTTCTTGCCACACGCCCAGTCGCTCATCACTTTTCTTATATTGATGTTCAGAAAGCGGGCACAGCTCTGGCTTATCCTCATCGAATAAAAGATCTTCTTCTTCCTCTAGGAACAATATCTCAAAGCGATTACGCCCCATTTGCATGTATGGGCGAATGTCTTTCTTATACACACTTTGCGAGCCATCACAATCAAACACAGCCACGCCGTTCAAACGTACCTCCGCATGGTAATCAACACCACCCATTACCATTTCCACTGCAGGAAATGCCATCATCGCCTCATCCACTTCAATGTCATGCATCAGGTGCCATTCTTGTTGACGGATCGCTTCCTCCGTCAATTCATCAGGCAGGACCAGACTTAAAGGGGCGGGAAAAGTGATGTCATCCTGTGGAATCGAGAGGTCCGTCAGTGGAGAGACTTGCCATAAACCGGCGAGTGAGAGTTGCATATACACCTTGCGCTAGATCAATTTTCACGCATTATAGGGAGAAATCCCCTATAAACTCAATGTGAATTATTTATCACCTCCACATTCATCTGTTGTTGGATGCCATTTTCAAGGTATAAAAAAACCAGCGTTAAACGCTGGTTTTTCTAAAAGAGGTGAGCTTTGATTACTCGTCGTCTTCATCTTCTTCAGGGTAAAGCGCATCTTCGCCTTCGTAGTACGTACCCCAACCGTCATAGATGATGTCGTATTTTTCTGCCAAGTGAATCAGTTTTTCAACTTGCGCATCAATGGCTTCTGCGTCTAATGCTGATTCCATGGTTGCGTCACAGCAAAGCAACTTGTTGCCATCTTCATCTTCAGTTTCTTCCGCTTCAAGCACTTCAAAACCCATCTTGAATGCTTCAACTACCGCTTTTTCTAGCGTGTCAAAATCTTCTGCAAACAGGTGGTGCTCGATTTCGTATAGCGAATCTGGATCGCTGCCATCTTCTAGCAATGCTGCAATGATATCGCGAGTCTCTTCCTTTTGAATCTCAATTAATTCTTCTACTGATAGATATTCATCTTCGTGAGACATGTTTTGGCTCCAGATTAGTTACTTGATAGAAACACTATACCCGATACTGAGTATGCTGATCCGGTGAAATATGGCATGGATTGCGATGAAAAGCCACAAACAAACATCATACCACCGCGATTCTTATCGGTTATTTGAATATAAATATTAAACCGACCATGCAAAGAAACAAAAAATTAACAAAAAATGGCATTTTTTAATATTCAGAACATCCTAACTGACACTTAATGCGGTTATTTTCTCTTTCTGTGCGTGTTTATGGCGCTTTCTTGAATACACTCACGTGTAAAACGAAGAAGCATAACGAATAAATTTACTTCAATAATGCATAATTGAGAATAAAAATGCACGTTTTATGCACTATGCATGTATTCTTTCTCAATGGGAAAATTAGAATAAAAACGCACGCTCTCCACATTTCACAAAATAGAATTTAAACCCAAATCAAAACTTCATTAGCAAAACAAACAAAACTAAAATCTAAAAAACAATAAAAAATAAGAATATAGGCAAAGCGTAGTGATTTGCATCTTTCTAGGAAGCTTGTCATAACTAACGGCTGGAAAATTTGTAAGGATACAAAATGAGCAAGCTGTACGTTGGATCAGAAGTTGGTCAACTTCGACGAGTTCTATTAAATCGCCCAGAGCGCGCCCTAACCCACTTAACTCCATCAAACTGTCATGAATTACTGTTTGATGATGTTCTTGCTGTAGAAGCGGCAGGTGAAGAGCACGATGCGTTCGCACGCACGCTACGTGATCAAGATGTAGAAGTGCTTCTCCTCCACGATTTACTGGTCGAAACCCTCGCCGTTCCAGAAGCAAAACAGTGGCTGCTAGATACTCAGATTTCTGACTTTCGTTACGGGCCAACCTTTGCGCGAGACCTACGCCAATATTTTTCAGAAATGGATGATGAACACCTTGCCAGCATATTTTTAGGTGGCTTAGCTTACTCAGAGCTGCCGATCACCTCATCTTCTATGCTGCCAAAAATGAAGCGTCCGCTGGATTTTGTTATTGAGCCACTACCTAACCACCTATTTACGCGTGATACCTCATGCTGGGTTTATGGTGGTGTATCGCTCAACCCAATGATGATGCCTGCACGCCAACGTGAGACAAACCACTTACGTGCGATTTATCGTTGGCACCCAATTTTTGCTGGCCAAGACTTTATCAAATACTTCGGTGATGATGATCTGCATTATGATAATGCGAATGTCGAAGGCGGTGATGTGTTGGTTATTGGTAAAGGTGCAGTTCTGATCGGTATGTCTGAGCGCACGACCGCGCAAGGTGTAGAAAACCTTGCAGCGAGCCTGTTTAAGGCAGGACAAGCAACCGAAGTGATTGCGATTGATCTGCCTAAACACCGTTCATGCATGCATTTAGACACCGTTATGACCCATATGGATGTGGACACGTTCTCTGTTTACCCAGAGATCATGCGCAAAGATCTCGACACATGGCGCTTAACACCAAAAGGCAATGGTGAAATGCATGTTGAAGCATCTCATAACTACCTGCATGCGATTGAATCTGCTCTTGGCTTAGATCAGCTGAAAATCATCACCACTGGTGGTGACAGTTATGAAGCTGAGCGCGAACAATGGAATGACGCCAATAACGTTCTTACCGTAAAACCGGGCGTTGTGATTGGTTACGAACGCAATGTATACACCAACGAAAAATACGACAAAGCTGGTATCAAAGTACTGACAGTCCCAGGTAACGAGCTTGGCCGTGGCCGTGGTGGCGCCCGCTGCATGAGCTGTCCGATAGAGCGAGACGATATATAACCAATTCGTCCTTTTACATTAAATGAATAAAAACTAAGGTTGATGTGAGTGCATCAACCTTTTTTAGTTTCACACAAAAATAATTATTCACAAATAAAGCATTTATATGTTTTAATGCATTCTATTAATTCAATCACACGTACTAAGGGACGAGCTATGGCTTTCAATTTACGTAACCGCAACTTTTTGAAGCTATTGGATTTCTCAACCAAAGAAATCCAGTTCTTGCTCGAACTGTCTGCAGAGCTAAAAAAAGCAAAATATGCAGGAACAGAGCAGAAGACACTTCAAGGTAAAAACATTGCACTCATCTTTGAGAAATCTTCGACTCGTACCCGATGTGCGTTTGAAGTCGCAGCTTTTGATCAAGGCGCTCAAGTCTCTTACATCGGCCCTTCTGGTTCTCAGATTGGCCATAAAGAATCAATGAAAGACACCGCACGCGTCTTAGGTCGCATGTATGACGGCATCGAATATCGCGGCTTTGGCCAATCCATTGTTGAAGAGCTTGGCACTTATGCTGGTGTTCCAGTGTGGAATGGTTTGACTGATGAGTTCCACCCAACCCAAATCCTTGCCGATTTCCTTACCATGCAAGAGCACGGACGCGGTAAGCAGCTGCATGAAATGACCTTCGCTTACCTAGGCGATGCACGCAACAATATGGGCAACTCGCTCATGGTGGGTGCCGCTAAAATGGGCATGGATATTCGCCTTGTCGCGCCAAAAGCGTTCTGGCCTGAAGAAGATTTGGTGGCAACTTGCCAAACTATCGCGCAGCAAACTGGTGCAAAAATCACATTAACTGAAAGCGTGGAGGAAGGCGTGAAGGGTTGTGACTTCCTTTACACCGATGTTTGGGTATCTATGGGTGAATCCGCTGAGGCATGGGATGAACGTGTGGCTTTAATGACACCATATCAAATCAATATGGACGTGATTAAACAAACGGGTAATCCACATGTGAAATTCATGCACTGTCTTCCGGCTTTCCACAATGATGAGACCACCGTCGGCAAAGAAGTCGCTGAAAAATACGGCATGAAAGGCCTTGAAGTAACAGAAGAGGTATTTGAGTCAGAATACTCCATCGTATTCGACGAAGCTGAAAACCGTATGCACACTATCAAAGCCGTGATGGTAGCAACATTAGGAAGCTAAACTAGCAAGCCAAAACAGCCGCTAAAAACCATGATGTAATCGCTTGCGCTCACGAAAGTTAAGCGTATAATGCTCGGCAATTTGTCTGAGGATTAAGAAATGACCAAGCTAATTGCCGACATGAAAACGCGATTTGCTCTAGCTAAGCGACTACGCTTACGTGGTGTTATTTTCGTTAATTCTATTGAATTTTAAAACCTCCCCATTTGGGGAGGTTTTTTTATGTCCAAAATTCCTTTCGGCAATTTGGATGTAGTCATCAATGTTATAGGGAAGAAGATCATGGCGAACTCGCTTTACCAGAAGCACATCATCTCTATTCCAGAGCTTTCACGCGAAGAACTGGAACTTATCGTAGAAACAGCAGGTAGCCTTAAAAAAGCACCTCGACCAGAACTGATTAAAAACAAAGTCGTTGCAAGTTGTTTCTTTGAACCATCAACACGTACACGTTTATCGTTTGAAACAGCGATTCAACGCATTGGTGGTGATGTGATTGGCTTTGATAATGATGGTAATACCTCTCTGGCGAAAAAAGGCGAAACACTCGCAGATTCAGTACAGGTCATCTCTTCTTACGTCGATGCCTTTGTGATGCGCCATCCACAAGAAGGCGCCGCTCGCTTGGCCTCTGAATTCTCAAATGGCGTGCCAGTGATCAACGCTGGTGACGGTGCAAACCAACACCCAACTCAAACGCTACTCGACCTATACACCATCGCGGAAACACAAGGTCGTCTAGACAACTTGAACGTCGCGTTCGTCGGTGACCTAAAATATGGCCGCACGGTGCACTCTCTGACTCAAGCATTAGCGAAGTTTAATAACATCCGCTTCTTCTTTGTTGCACCAGAAGCATTGGCAATGCCAGATTACATCTGCGAAGAGCTAGACGAAGCTGGCATTCAATATAGCCTACACACGGACATGGAGAGCGTGATTCCTGAACTAGATATTCTGTACATGACACGAGTACAGAAAGAACGTTTTGACGAATCGGAGTACGCGCACATTAAATCGGCGTATATTTTGACAGCGGCATTACTCGAAGGGGCGCGCGAAAATCTAAAAGTACTCCACCCACTACCACGTGTGGATGAAATCACAACCGATGTTGATAAAACGCCTCATGCTTACTTCTTCCAGCAAGCTCAAAATGGCGTATACGCTCGCCAAGCACTGTTGGCGCTTGTTCTAAACGAAACACTGTAATCGAGGAGAAAACCCATGGCTAAAGAAACTCAATTGCAGGTAGAAGCAATCAAAAATGGCACAGTCATCGACCACATCCCTGCGCAAATCGGCATCAAAGTATTAAGACTGTTCGATATGCACAATTCATCACAGCGCGTTACGATTGGTCTGAACTTGCCATCATCGGCACTCGGTCATAAAGATCTACTGAAAATAGAAAATGTGTTTATTAATGAAGAGCAAGCGAGCAAGTTGGCTCTGTATGCTCCTCACGCGACCGTGAACCAAATCGAAAATTATGAAGTGGTGAAAAAGCTCGCGTTAGAGCTTCCAGAGCGCATTAACGATGTCTTCGAATGCCCAAATTCAAACTGTATTTCTCACAATGAGCCAGTAGAAAGCAGCTTTAGCGTATTCGAAAAGAAACAAGAAATCCGCTTAAAGTGTAAGTACTGCGAGAAAGTGTTCTCACGTGAGATCGTAACCGAACGATAAACACACCGTACGACTAGGCGTGATACGTTTAAAATACCCCGCAATGTCGGGGTATTTTACTCTTTACCTACCACGGGTTTAGAGGCAAACTGAGAATCTTTATTCCCTACAACTGATGGAAAAATCAAATGACGAAAGTACTTCACACTGAATCTGCACCAGCAGCAATCGGTCCTTACGTTCAAGGCGTAGATCTAGGTAACATGGTTCTTACTTCAGGCCAAATCCCAGTAAACCCAGCGACAGGTGAAGTGTCTGCTGATATCGCAGAGCAAGCTCGTCAGTCTCTAGAAAACGTAAAGGCTGTGGTTGAATCTTCAGGCCTTAAAGTGTCAGATATCGTGAAGCTAACGGTTTTTGTTAAAGACCTAAACGACTTTGGCACGGTGAACGAAGTTTACGGCAAGTTCTTTGATGAGCACGGCGTAGCAAACTACCCTGCACGTTCTTGTGTAGAAGTCGCTCGCCTACCGAAAGATGTTGGTATCGAGATTGAAGCAATTGCAGTTCGCAAATAATTGCACTTGCTGACAAACATAAAAAAACGGGTAGCTCAGGCTACCCGTTTTTTATTATCTTTTCGTGATGATATCGCAGTAAAACTTAAGCAGCATTACGCTGTTTGACTTCTTCATCTAACGATTCAAGCTTCTCTTTCATCTGTTCACGACAGATATTCGCTAGCTCGCGAATGCCCTCTTTACCATAGCCTTCTGTACTGATTGGAGGTAACATTTCAACAATCACATGACCATTGTTCCAACGGTTCAGCTTAATTTTATTCGTCGAGCTACATACGATAGGAATGATTGGCACGCCTGCTCCAATTGCTGCATGAAAAGCACCTGTTTTGAATGGCAGCAGACCACGCCCACGAGAACGCGTGCCTTCTGGGAACATCCACACCGAAACATCACTTTCTTTCATGCTGCTCACGACCTGATCGATAGTACCTTTTGCTTTAGAGCGATTCGCTCGGTCAATCAGAATGTTACCCGTAAGCCAGTAAAGTTGACCAAACAGTGGCATCCAAGCCAAGCTCTTTTTACCTACTGTCACAACTTTCGGAGTCACAGCAGCAGAAACAGTAAACATGTCCCAGTTGTTCTGGTGGTTAGCAATGTAAACATGTTGGCCGCGTGAATACGCATCTTCAGGAATACGCAGCTCTAACTTAATCCCAAATACACGAGACATCTTGGCAAACAAGCGGCCAAAAGTGAAAACGTGCTTAGGGTTTCGGGGGCTTAACAGGCAGTAACCACAACCACCAATAAACATAACAATCGCAAAGATAGCGACAGCAAATACACGTAACAGTGCAATCATTCTTGTTCTCCAGGAACCGGCTTTTGCCAGATACAGCTATTAATTTCTCTCTTTCCATAAAGGATAACTATGGTCATGAGAGTGATATAAAAAAGCCGAAACTCAGGTTTCGGCTCTCTTGATATCCAAGTTACCTGCGGTGCAGTTTAACTTGCCTCGCTCACTCGCTCAATATTTGCGCCAAGTGCAGCCAGTTTATTTTCGATTTTGTCGTAACCGCGGTCGATATGGTAAATACGATCAACGATGGTTTCGCCTTTAGCAATACAGCCCGCAATTACCAAACTAGCCGAAGCTCGTAGGTCGGTTGCCATCACTTGCGCACCACTTAATGACTCAACATCACCACAGATAACGGTGTTGCCTTCAATCTCGGCTTTCGCGCCCATACGCATCAATTCTGGTACGTGCATAAAGCGGTTTTCAAAGATAGTCTCAGTGATCACGCCGCCGCCTTTAGCCATCATGTTTAGTAGCGTAAATTGCGCTTGCATATCGGTCGGGAAGCCTGGATGCGGCGCTGTACGTACACTCACTGCTTTCAGCTCGCGATCAGTCATATCAACTGAAATCCAATCGTCACCCGTTTCGACAAGCGCGCCAGCTTCTTCTAGCTTGGCTAAAACCGCTTCAAGCAAATGAGCGTTAGTGTTACGACATACTACTTTACCGCCAGATACCGCAGCAGCGACAAGGAATGTTCCCGTCTCAATACGGTCGGCAACCACGTTGTGTTTACAACCACCTAGGCGCTCAACACCTTCAATCGTAATCGTATCTGTGCCTGCACCAGAAATTTTTGCTCCAAGCTTATTTAGGAAATCCGCTGTGTCTACAATTTCAGGTTCACGCGCCGCGTTGTCTAGCGTTGTAGTGCCTTCAGCAAGTGCTGCAGCACACATGATGGTGATCGTCGCGCCTACGCTGACTTTATCCATCACGATGTGCGCACCTTTTAGACGACCATCAACCTCAGCTTTAACGTAACCATCTTCAAGCGTAATCGTTGCGCCAAGCTGCTCTAGGCCAGAAATATGCAGATCAACAGGACGAGCACCGATAGCACAACCGCCAGGTAGAGAAACCTGACCTTGACCAAATCGCGCTACGAGCGGGCCCAAAGCCCAAATAGAAGCACGCATGGTTTTCACCAAATCATACGGTGCGCAGTATTCAGTAATGCTACTTGGATCGACGTGAACAGAACCATTACGGCTTACTTTCGCGCCTAAACGCTTAAGCAGTTCCATGGTTGTATCGATATCACGAAGGTGTGGCACGTTTGCCACTTCTACAGGCTCTTCCGCCAAGATAGACGCAAATAAAATCGGCAGTGCTGCGTTTTTTGCACCGGAAATGGTCACTTCACCAACGAGTGGTTTATCTGACCCAATAACTCGAAACTTTTCCATCAATAAACCTTAAAGCGACATCAGTTTCTTATCACGAGCCCACTCTTCTGGTGTGAACGCTTTAATTGATAATGCGTGAATGTCGTTACGCTGGATGTATTCCATCAGAGGACCATAAATTAACTGCTGCTTCTTAACGCGGCTCATTCCATCGAAACAAGCATCAACAGCAACCACCTCATAGTGGCTACCTTCACCTTTTACATGCACTTCTTGAAGGTTTAGTGCTTCTTCTAATAACTGTTGTACTTTTGCGCTATCCACAATTTACCCCTGATAATTCTGTATGTGTTTGGCCACTAAAGATTCAACATTGCTCAGTTGAAACAAAGTGCGCAGTTGCGCCGGCACGAAACTGAGCATTATATGACAGTTTTGCTTTTTTGCATGCTCTAATAAGTGGATTAACATCACCATTCCTGCAGAGTCGACGCGCTCTATCTCTTTTAACGAGCATTCCAGCTCAGCTTGAGCTGGTTGCCATTGCTGAGCATACGCCCACAATGAGGGCACCGTATCTCTATCAAGTGCCCCTGTTAGCTTAAGAATGTTTTGATCTAATTGCCACTGAGCGGGAGTCTGGGCCATTATTTCTTCGCCTCAAAGCGAACCGGTTCCGCAGCTAATTTTTCTAGATCTTTCGCGACAGATAGAATGCCTTCTTGACGAATTTTGCTATTCCATTCTGACTGTTTGCTAGAGAGTAAACTAATGCCTTCCGCAATCATATCGAACGCTTCCCACTCACCAGATTTGTTGTCTTTACGCAATTTGAACTCTAGCTTGATGTTTGGACGCGGCGTATCGATGATATCAACTTTAATACTGGTGATACGCTTAGAGTCATCAATGCTAGGCTCAGGACCAAATTCAATTTGTTGGTCACTGTATTGCGTTAGCACTTGGGCATAAGAAGCAATTAAGTACGCGCGAAATGCATCGATAAACTCAAGTACGTCTTCACGTTTCGCTCCTTTTAGGTTTGGACCTAGGAGCTTTAACCCAGCATAGCGGTAGTTGACGTAAGGCATTAGCTCTTCTTCAACAATCACCTTAAGTAAATCTGGGTCTTGTTTGATTTTCGGCTGCTCAGCTTTTAATCTTTCGAACGTGACTTCAGCCACTTGCTTCATCATCTTATAAGGTTCAGTTTTATCCACTTCTGCTGCACTTGTACCAAACGCGCTAAACACAGCACAAACTGAAAGTAATAATCTCGCTAACATAGTTATTCCTTACTTGAATCGTCTGAACCACCTACGCTGTAAAGCACTTGACCAATTAAGTCTTCAAGCACGAGCGCTGATTTGGTGTCTTCGATGGTATCGCCATCGACCAGCATGACTTCATCGTCAAAAACAAAGCCTGGCACTAAACCAATGTATTGCTCACCAATCAAGCCAGACGTCAAAATTTGTACGCTCGACGTTTCTGGGAATTGATTGTATTTGCTATTGATCGATAGAGTTACAACAGGTAATAAGTTATCTGGGTTAAGCGAAATATTGCTTACCCGGCCAATCACAACCCCACCCACTTTTACTGGCGAGCGAACTTTTAAACTACCAATATTATCGAACTCAGCTTTGAGGGTGTAAGTATCACCAGAGCCAATGCTTTTTACGTCAGCAACTTGAAAAATCATCACAAGAATCGCGCAAATTCCCGCTAATACAAAGCTGCCAACCCATAATTCAGTTTTACGTGTTTGTTGCATGATTAATTCCCAAACATCAATGCGGTCAGTACAAAGTCTAGTCCTAGTACTGCTAAAGAAGAATGCACAACAGTGCGCGTAGTTGCTCGGCTGATCCCTTCCGAAGTTGGAATAGCATCATAACCATTAAATAGAGCGACCCAAGTAACCGTAATTGCAAACGCAAAGCACTTGATCATACTGTTACCAATATCCTGTCCTAGTTCAACTGAGGACTGCATCGCTGACCAAAAACTGCCATGGTCAACACCTTTCCAGTCAACACCAACAAGCTGGGCGCCCCAAATACCCACTGCCATGAAAATCATAGCCAGCAATGGCATTGAAATAGCACCAGCCCAAAAACGTGGCGCGATCACTCTTTTCAAAGGATCTACCGCCATCATTTCAAGGCTAGAGAGTTGCTCCGTCGCTTTCATCAAACCTATCTCTGCAGTTAACGCAGAGCCTGCACGACCAGCAAACAGAAGTGCAGTGACAACGGGCCCTAATTCACGTAGCAATGCGAGCGCCACCATTTGACCCAAACTGCCCTCTGCGCCGTAATCCACCAGCACAACATAGCCTTGTAGGCTCAAGACCATACCAATGAACAACCCAGATACGACGATAATCGCCAGAGACTGGACGCCTACGGAATAAAGTTGTTTAACGAGCAGAGGAAAGCTTTTGAGCGGTTGTGGCTTAGTAAACAGTGCCCCAATCAGCATGAAAGTCGCACGACCAAATGCTCCGCAGATGGAGAGCGTTCGTCTACCTAGTGAGGCGACAAAATGCATAAAGTTATCGACCATCAAATAAGTCCTTTTCGATACTTTGAGAAGGAAAGCGAAACGGTACAGGACCATCTGCATCACCTTGTAAGAACTGCTGAACGCGAGGGTCAGGATTCTGATTAAGCTCTTCTGGTGTGCCAAAAGCGATAATTTTGCCATCGGCCATCAGATAAACCCAATCGGCAATACTCATCACTTCAGGCACGTCGTGAGAAACGACTATAGAAGTTAAACCTAACGCTTGATTTAGATTACTAATGAGCTCAACCAAGACACCCATGGTGATTGGGTCTTGTCCGACAAATGGTTCATCATACATGATTAAATCAGGATCCAGGGCGATCGCACGCGCCAACGCAGCGCGTCTAGCCATGCCACCCGATAGCTCGCTCGGCATCAATTGTGCCGCGCCGCGTAGACCGACGGCTTCAAGCTTAAGCAACACCATGGTACGAATCAGCTCTTCAGATAAATTCGTATGCTCTCGCAATGGGAAGGCGACGTTATCAAAGACATTCAAATCAGTGAATAAAGCTCCTGATTGAAACAACATGCTCATTTTCTTTCGAGCATGGTAGAGTTTTTTACGCGAGAGAGAGGGAATATTGTCGCCATCAAACCAGATCTCTCCTTGCTCGGGATACAACTGACCACCAATTAAACGCAGCAGTGTAGTTTTACCTATTCCCGATGGTCCCATAATGGCCGTCACTTTGCCCTCAGGAACATGCAGATCAATACCATCAAAGATCTTGCGCTCTCCCCGTGAAAAAGTGAGGTTGTTCACGGTGACTAAATCGTTGTTCGACATATCATCTCTTCTACTGTCGGAGCGTTGCAACTCACGGCATCATCAACCTGACACACAACGGAGTTGAATTTCACGTTTAATAAAGTAACGTCGGTACATTTATTAGGCTGCAATCATAAGCACATTGGCTTTGAATTTAAAGCACTGTTCAATTAAATAAAGTCGAGTATATACCTGCAATTTTTTATGGATTACGATCAAATCAGCGCAAAGTGTTTAAATCCTAGACAAGAATTGCTGATTTAAATGAACGACATTTGCATACATTTTCGTTACTAACCTTTAATTTATTCGTCGTTTATCTTCCATTTTAGGCCGCAAAAGGTCAAAATTAGCGGTTATTCATTTTACTTATTTAATACTTAGGAATTCTCATGCTCGAAGCCGTAGCGTTGCTTATAGTCGGTCTTGTTTTGCTCGTATGGAGTGCAGATAAACTTGTTTTTGGTTCTGCAGCGATAGCCCGCAACGTCGGTATTTCACCTCTTGTCATCGGCATGACGATCCTTGCGATGGGCTCTTCTGCGCCAGAGATGATGGTTTCTGCAACCGCAGCCTGGGACGGAAAAACCGATACTGCAGTGGGTAACGTTTTAGGCTCAAACATCGCGAACATCGCTTTAATCCTAGGTATTACAGCACTCATCAAGCCTCTGTCGATTAGCTCCGCGGTCATCCGCCGGGAACTGCCATTAATGATTGCAGTAACAGTACTCGCCGGTATTCTGCTTTGGAATAGCCATCTCGGTTTTTATGAAGGTGTCTTATTGTTTGTACTCTTTGGGGCATTTTTATTTGCTATGTTGCAGATCAGCCGCAAAGAACAAAAATCAGGTGATGTTTTTCTTGATGACCAAGAGTCAGAGATCCCAGAAGGCGTCAGCAACCCTAAAGCGATCATGTGGGTGGTTATTGGCCTGATACTGCTTCCTTTGGCAGCAAGCATGCTAGTGGATAACGCGGTGATTATTGCGAAGTATTTTGGCATGAGCGATCTTGTCATAGGTCTGACTATCATTGCCATCGGCACTAGTCTACCTGAGCTCGCAGCATCGCTTGCTGGTGTTTTAAAAGGTGAAGACGACATGGCCGTCGGTAACATTATTGGCTCGAATGTGTTTAATATTCTGGCCGTAATGGGCATTCCTGGCATCATTAATCCATCGGTGCTGAGTGAGTACGCGATGGGACGTGACTTCTGGGTCATGTTAGGCGTTTCACTGTTACTTGTCGCGATGTGTTTGGGTAAATCACGCAGTATTAACCGTATTGAAGGTGCAATCTTGTTTGCATGCTTCCTAGGTTATCAAGTGTACTTATTCGCAAACATGGCCGCTTAATTACCACAATAAATAAGTAGAGAACTGATATGTCCAATCAATTTGATTTTCGCGCTGCTGCTAAACAAGTTCTTGATATCGAAGTTGCTGCTCTGCAAGAGCTGGATACCTACTTTGATGATCAATTTGAGAAAGCGTGCGAACTGATCCTTTCCAACAGCGGCAAAGTAGTCGTTATGGGTATTGGCAAGTCAGGCCACATTGGTAACAAGATTGCTGCGACTCTGGCAAGCACGGGGACTTCTGCGTTTTTCGTTCACCCTGGCGAAGCAGCACATGGCGACTTGGGCATGATCAGCCCTGGAGATATTGTGCTCGCAATTTCTAACTCTGGTGAGTCAAACGAAATTCTGTCTCTATTTCCGGTATTAAAACGCCTGAACATCAAGATAATTAGCATGACAGGCAAGCCAGAATCCAATATGGCAAAACTGTCTGACTTGCACCTGCAAATCACGGTACCTCAAGAAGCTTGCCCACTAGGGTTGGCACCGACCAGCAGTACCACGGCCACATTAGTAATGGGAGACGCATTAGCCGTAGCCCTACTTCAAGCGCGTGGTTTTTCTGCCGAAGATTTTGCCCTATCTCATCCAGGTGGCGCGTTAGGGAGAAAACTGCTGCTTAAGTTGTCTGATATTATGCACTTTGGAGAAGCGTTACCTAAAGTTTCTCCAAACGCATTGATTCGCGATGCCCTGCTTGAAATTTCAGAAAAAGGGCTAGGCATGACCGCTATCGTCGATGAACACGATGCTATGCTTGGTATATTCACCGATGGTGATTTACGTCGCACCTTAGACAAACGCATTGATATTCATACGACCGAGATTGGCGAAGTCATGACGACAAATCCAACCACAGCGCACCCTGATATGCTAGCGGTTGAAGGTTTGAACTTGATGCAGAATAAAAATATTAACGCTCTGATTTTATGTAAAGACGAAAAAATTGTGGGTGCACTGAACATGCACGATTTACTAAAAGCTGGCGTGATGTAATATCAGCACAAACATTTAAATCATTTATTACACAAATAAAGGCAATGGTCAGGGAAGTACTGAGCTAAACGATAGGCCTTCATTATATGAGTTTTACTCGCCTTATTTATTTGCTCTTGATCTTCGTTGTCGCATGGTGCGGTTATTACCTACTGACCCCAAAAGGCAACGACGCAATTCAAGTAGCACCAGATTCTGAACTGCCCATGTTCAGTGGTACTGGACTGGAAAACATCACCTATGGTGAAGATGGTGTCCGCAGTTACATCATCCGCTCCACGAACTTAGACCATTATGCTAAGAGTGGAGATACCATTTTTAATAACCCGACTTTGATGGTTTACCGTGAAGGTAGCGTCATTGAATGGAAGGTGACGGCCACAAGAGCCGTGTTAGATGAAGACCAAGTCTTAACGTTATATGACAAAGTCTTAATGCAAAATCTTCTGCCGGGTGCGAGTTTTGATACCATGGCAACAGACAAGTTAGTCATTAATCTAACCAATCGTGATTTTAAAGCTGATCAACAGGTCATGTTGGTTGGGCCACAATTTGAAACTACTGGAGGCGCAATGCAAGGCAACTTAAAGCAGCATACCGCAACTCTGACAGACGAAGTTCAAGGTCGATATGAAACCGTTACACCTTAGCCTACTGGCACTGGTATTGGCGGCGCCTCAAGCGCTGGCACTTAAGTCGGATACTCAACAACCGGTTTACATTAACTCTGACACCCAACAAGTGGATATGAAGAGTAACCAGGTTATCTTTAAAGGCGATGTATCTCTTAAGCAAGGTAGCATCAATATCGATGCTGATAGAATCGTGGTAACGCGCGATCCTAAAACCGAAGCCATCAAACAGATTCAAGCATTTGGTAAACCTGCGAAGTTTTCTCAGCTGATGGACGATGGTAAGACACTGAGTGGTCAAGCTGTGGAGCTGGATTACCGTATTTCTACAGACGAATTGACCATGAAAGGTCAAGCGCAACTGGCACAAGACAACAACACCATCAAAGGTTCTTCGATTCGTTACCAAATTGGTAAACAAAAGCTAGTCGCTGATAGCTCTAAGGAAGAGCGCGTTACGACCATTTTGCAACCCAATCAGATAGAGAACTAATATGGCAGTACTGAGTGCGAAAAACTTGGCGAAAAGCTACAAAAAGCGCAAAGTCGTAACCGATGTTAGCTTGGAAGTTGAATCTGGTCAGATTGTTGGGCTGCTAGGCCCAAACGGCGCAGGTAAAACCACCTCGTTTTATATGATTGTCGGCTTGGTGCCACGAGATGAAGGCACCATCACCATTGATGATAAAGACATCAGTATTCTGCCGATGCACAGTCGTTCGCGTCTCGGGATTGGCTACCTTCCGCAAGAAGCGTCGATTTTCCGTAAGCTGTCGGTGGAAGATAACATCATGGCCGTACTCGAAACTCGTCAAGAAATGACACGTGAAGAGCGCCAAGATAAGCTGGAAGATTTGTTGGAAGAATTCCACATTCAGCACATCAGAACCAGTGCAGGTATGGCACTATCAGGGGGTGAGCGACGCAGAGTGGAGATCGCTCGCGCTTTAGCAGCCAACCCTCAATTCATTTTGTTGGATGAACCTTTCGCTGGTGTTGACCCAATCTCGGTTAATGACATCAAGAAAATCATCGAGCATCTACGCGATCGCGGCCTCGGAGTGTTAATCACTGACCATAACGTGCGTGAAACACTGGACGTATGCGAAAAAGCCTATATCGTAAGCCAAGGGCACCTAATTGCATCGGGAACTCCGGCAGAAGTTCTCAATAATGAACAGGTGAAACAAGTTTATCTCGGCGAACAATTCCGTCTATGATTATATTAGGAACGGTAAGATTCTGAGCATTACAAGGTAAGTAACACTGAATGAAACCTTCATTACAACTCAAGCTAGGTCAACAGTTAGCCATGACGCCACAGTTGCAACAAGCGATTCGCTTACTGCAACTGTCGACACTCGATCTTCAACAGGAAATCCAAGAAGCCTTGGATTCAAACCCATTATTGGAAGTTGAAGAAGGCCAAGATGAGCCTGTAGCAAACGGTGAAGATAAATCAGCGGTCGAGGCTGCTGATAGCAACAGTGCTAACGAACCAGCAGACATTGACGTTCCAGACAGTTCAGACGTAATTGAGAAGTCAGAGATCAGCTCTGAACTTGAAATCGATACCACTTGGGATGACGTCTACAGCGCGAATACCGGTAGCACTGGCTTAGCTCTTGACGATGATATGCCCGTCTACCAAGGCGAAACCACGGAATCATTGCATGACTACCTAATGTGGCAGCTTGACCTGACACCATTCAGTGAAACCGATCGTACGATTGCATTAGCGATTATTGACGCTGTTGACGACTACGGTTACCTAACCCTATCTCCTGAAGAAATTCATGAGAGCTTCGATAACGAAGAGATTGAGTTAGACGAAGTAGAAGCCGTTCGTAAACGTATTCAGCAGTTCGATCCGCTCGGTGTGGCATCACGCAACTTACAAGAGTGCCTACTGCTACAGCTGGCGACTTTCCCAGAAGACACGCCATGGCTTGCTGAAGCCAAAATGATTCTTGCGGATCATATTGATCACCTGGGGAACCGTGATTACAAGCTCGTCATCAAAGAGACTAAGCTGAAAGAAGCCGATCTCCGTGAAGTCCTCAAACTTATCCAGCAGTTAGATCCTCGTCCCGGTAGCCGTATCACACCGGATGATACCGAGTACGTAATTCCAGATGTGTCCGTTTTTAAAGACAACGGCAAATGGACTGTTTCTATCAACCCAGATAGCGTTCCAAAATTAAAAGTTAATCAACAATATGCTCAATTAGGCAAAGGCAATAGCGCGGATAGCCAGTACATCCGCAGCAATTTGCAAGAGGCAAAATGGTTAATTAAGAGCTTAGAGAGTAGAAACGAGACGCTACTCAAAGTTGCAAGATGTATTGTTGAACATCAACAAGATTTCTTCGAGTATGGTGAGGAAGCCATGAAGCCAATGGTACTAAATGATGTAGCCTTGGCAGTGGACATGCATGAATCCACGATTTCTCGTGTAACAACACAAAAATTCATGCATACACCACGTGGCATTTTTGAATTGAAGTACTTCTTCTCTAGCCATGTTAGTACTGACAACGGCGGAGAATGTTCGTCAACAGCAATTCGCGCACTCATTAAAAAACTGGTCGCAGCAGAGAATACTGCTAAGCCATTGAGTGATAGCAAGATTGCTGCTCTTCTGGCTGACCAAGGGATTCAGGTCGCAAGACGTACGATAGCCAAATATCGAGAATCCTTGGGAATTGCCCCTTCAAGTCAGCGTAAACGCCTATTATAAGGCACTAACTGAAAAGGAAAGTCTATGCAAATCAATATTCAAGGCCATCACGTTGATCTTACCGATTCAATGCAAGACTATGTAAATTCTAAGTTTCAGAAGCTCGAAAGGTTCTTCGACCATATCAATCAAGTACATGTTGTACTAAAAGTTGAAAAAATCACTCAAATCGCGGAAGCTACGCTTCATATAAATCAAGGCGAAATCCACGCATCAGCTGATGACGAAAATATGTATGCCGCGATCGATTCGCTGGTAGATAAATTGGTTCGCCAACTCAATAAGCACAAAGAAAAACTAAACAGTCATTAATCATGCAACTGAGCGAAATACTGTCATTGGACTGCACCAAGAGTGCGGTCCACTGCACGAGTAAAAAACGCGCCCTTGAAATGATCAGCCGCATCGTGGCTGATCAAACGGGCCAAGATTCTACCGAACTGTTCGAGTGCATGCTCAACAGAGAGAAAATGGGCAGTACTGGTATCGGAAACGGTATTGCGATCCCACACGCTAGAATGCAATCGAGCGACAAGGCTATTGCTGTCTTGCTGCAATGTGATGAAGCAATTGAATTCGATGCGATTGATAATCGACCTGTCGACCTTCTTTTTGCGCTCCTTGTACCAGAAGAACAGTGCAAAGAGCACCTCAAGACTCTATCCTCTATGGCAGAACGTCTGAGCGATAAGCAAGTATTGAAACTACTGCGCAATGCTCAGAGTGATGAAGAACTTTACGACATCATGATTCACCAATAAGCAGGACGGACATCATGCGACTAATCGTGGTTAGCGGGCACTCAGGTGCCGGTAAGAGTATTGCGCTGCGCGTACTGGAAGACTTAGGTTATTACTGTGTTGATAACCTCCCAGTGAATTTGCTGGACGCATTTGTTCACTCTGTTGCTGACAGCAAGCAGAATGTTGCGGTAAGCATTGATATTCGCAATATCCCTAAAAAGCTAAAAGAACTGACTGGTACACTGGAGCAGTTGAAAACAGAGCTTGATGTGACCGTGCTTTTCTTGGACGCCAATAAGGAAACGCTACTCAAACGCTACAGCGAAACACGCCGAATCCACCCTTTATCTTTAGGTGGCACCTCTCTCTCCCTTGACCAAGCCATCGAGCGTGAGAAAGAAATTTTAACACCACTTAAAGCGCATGCCGATCTTGTACTGAACAGCAGCGGACAATCTTTGCATGAGTTGAGTGAAACCGTGCGTATGCGTGTTGAAGGCAGAGATCGCAAAGGGCTTGTTATGGTATTTGAGTCTTTTGGCTTCAAATATGGCCTGCCTTCCGATGCCGATTACGTATTCGACGTTCGCTTCTTGCCCAACCCACATTGGGAACCAGCGTTGCGCCCACTTACGGGTTTGGATGCCCCTATCGCCGCATTTTTGGAGCAGCACCGATCGGTGTTAAGTTTGAAATACCAAATTGAAAACTTTATAGAGAATTGGTTACCTCTGCTCGAGAAAAATAACCGCAGCTATTTGACCGTTGCAATAGGTTGTACCGGAGGTAAACATCGTTCGGTGTACTTAACTCAGCAAATCGGTGAGTACTTCGCCAATAAAGGACACCAAGTGCAAATTCGTCATACCTCACTAGAGAAAAACACTAAGGAGTAGCTGTGGAGTTAAGTCGTAAAGTATTGATTCAAAATCGCCTTGGCTTACATGCTCGCGCAGCCGTCAAACTGGTCGAACTGGCCCAGAGCTTTGAAGCGGTCATCACTATCGACAATGAAGAAGACAAAACCGCCACAGCAGACAGCGTAATGGGTTTATTAATGCTTGAGTCTGCTCAAGGACAGTACGTCACAATCCACGCTGCGGGTGAGCAAGCAGAAGAAGCACTGGATGCCGTTTGCCACTTAATCGAAGATAAATTTGATGAAGGCGAGTAATTTACTCGCTTTTTTATTACCTCTCACTCTCCTTCCCCTCACTGCGCCAATAAATAAATTTGCTTAGTATCATAAGTTGTTATTAAAAGGCGCCTAGAATTAAGTTATTATTCAACGCATTGTAAATATCAGGAATTGGGAGGAATGAATGGCAGAGCAAATTGAATTCGACCAAGCTCACCAAGCCCTCCAAGAAGTCACAGAAGCGCTAGAAAATGGCCGCTTCGTCCATGTTCGTCGTCAGTTACAGGACATGGAACCTGAGGATATCGCTCACCTTTTAGAAGCCTCTCCACGAAAAAGCCGTGAAGTTCTCTGGCAACTCACCGACCCTGAAGACTACGGTGAAATCCTCGACGAACTGAACGAAGACGTCAAAGATAGTCTCGTATCCAAAATGGCACCAGAAGCGCTTGCAGAAGCGACAGAAGGCATGGATACCGATGACGTGGCTTATGTACTGCGTAGCTTGCCAGACAACCTGTCACGCGAAGTCCTGTCGCAAATGGACTCCTCTGACCGTCTGCGTGTCGAAACCGCCCTGTCCTACCCAGAAGACACTGCAGGTGGGCTGATGAACACCGACGTTATCACGATTCGTGGTGACGTAGATGTGGACGTGGTTTTACGTTATCTGCGTATGAAAGGTGAACTACCAGAAGCAACGGATGCACTTTATGTCATTGATGAAGAAAGCAAACTGATTGGTGAACTACCCATTACTCTACTGATCACGACCCAGCCTGATGTCAAAATTGTCGACATCATGGAAGATGCTGACGAAGCGATCACTGTCGATACCAGTGATTCAGATGTCGCTAGTCTGTTCGAACGTCGTAACTGGGTCTCTGCTCCTGTCGTAGACGAGAATCAGCATCTCGTTGGCCGTATCACTATCGATGACGTAGTTGACGTTATCCGTGAAGATGCCGAGCACTCGATGATGAGTATGGCAGGTATGGACGATGACGAAGATACCTTCGCACCCGTTGTAAAATCAGCTCGCAAACGTAGTATCTGGCTTGGGGCTAACGTGTTGGCCGCACTCGCTGCCGCTTCTGTTTCTAACATGTTTGAAGCCACGCTAGACCAGATGGCGGCCATTGCCGTATTGATGACGATTGTTCCTTCCATGGGTGGTGTCGCTGGTAACCAAACCGTCGCACTAGTGATTCGTGGTCTTGCTCTTGGTCATATCGGTGACTCGAACAAACGAGAACTGTTGATGAAAGAAGCCTCGATCGGTTTACTCAACGGCATCATGTGGGCGCTGATTATTGGCGGCATTGTTGTCGCTTGGAAAGGTAACTGGATGCTAGGGGGAATCATTTCCGCCGCGATGCTGACCAACTTATTGGTCGCTGGGGTTGCCGGAGTAACGATTCCAATCCTCTTAAAGAAAATGAACATCGACCCAGCTTTAGCTGGTGGTATGGCGTTAACGACCGTAACGGATGTAATTGGTTTATCAGTATTCTTAGGGCTTGCCACAATACTGATTACCTAACTGCAAAAACTAAAAAGCCTGATGAACACATCAGGCTTTTTTAATTCTGAATTAGGAGAACTTACTCACCCGCAACTTTCATCGCATCCAGTAAGATTGAACCCGTTTGAATTTGCGAGCGCGTTTCAACGTCGCTACCTACGGCAACAATCTTATTGAACATGTCCTTCAGATTACCAGCGATGGTAATTTCCGATACTGGGTATTGGATTTCACCGTTCTCAACCCAGAAGCCTGCAGCACCGCGAGAGTAATCCCCTGTTACCACGTTCACGCCTTGCCCCATCACTTCTGTCACTAACAAACCAGTGCCGAGCTCTTTGAGCATTTGTTCGAAGTTTTGACCAGTCGATTTCACGTACCAGTTATGGATGCCACCAGCGTGACCTGTCGGCGCCATCTTCATTTTACGTGCGGCATAACTGGTTAACAGATAAGTTGCTAGCACACCGTCGGTAATGATCTCACGGTCTTGAGTGTACACACCTTCACTATCGAATGGACTTGATGCCAAACCACGCAATACATGCGGACGTTCTGAGATATTGAACCATTCAGGAAGCACTTGTTTGCCTAGATGGTCAAGTAAGAAAGAAGATTTTCGGTACAGGTTACCACCGCTGATCGCCATAACGAGATGGCCAATCAAGCCAGTTGCAACATCAGCGGCAAACATGATTGGGTATTTACCTGTCTTTAGGCGCTGCGCATCTAAGCGGTTAATCGTATTCTCTGCCGCCTTACGACCCACTGTTTCTGGTGTCCATAAGTCATCGCGATGACGTGCCACTGTGTAGCTGTAATCACGCTCCATTTCGCCATTTTGACCAACGCCAATCACACAACAGCTGGTACTGTGGCGGCTAGACGCATAGCTTGCTAATAAGCCATGGCTGTTACCATACACTTTTACACCGTAGTGGCTATCATAACTCGCGCCATCACTTTGTTTGATTGCACTGTCATAACTTAACGCTTCTTTCTCAGCGGCGATCGCCACATCGGCAGCATAATCGGGATCAGGGGCGTCTGGGTGGAAAAGATCAAGCTCAGGGATCTCTTGCACCATGTATTCTTTGGCTGCGGGCCCTGCAAATGGATCTTCAGATGTGTAATGCGCAATATCCAGCGCCGCAATAACGGTTTGCTCGATAGCAGCTTCACTTAAATCAGACGTGGAAGCACTGCCTTTACGTTGACCTCGGTAAACGGTAATGCCCAGCGCACCATCGCTGTTGAACTCGACATTTTCTACCTCGCCCATGCGAGTAGATACACTTAAACCAGTGCTTTTGGTAATTGCGACTTCGGCGGCGTCAGATTTTGCCGATGCAAGCTTTAAGGCTCTTGCGACGGCTTGCTCTAGCTCGGTACGTTGCTCAGCAACCTGCTGTTTAATATCCATTGTCTTTCACATCTTGTCTTTGATGAACAATAGGATAACAAGAATTTCGCTTTCTCCCCACGATTCTTGTTAAAATAGTCATAATATTAATCAAAACACAGGCAACTGAAATGGCACGTAAGAATCAAAAAGCGCCATGGGAACCAGAAGAAGAGATCATCTGGGTAAGCAAATCCGAGATGAAGCGAGACATGGAAGAACTGCAAAAGCTAGGTGAGGAGCTTGTCGGCCTCAAACCTGCAGTTCTAGAAAAGTTTCCATTGAGCGAAGACCTGCGAGAAGCAATTGCAGACGCACAACGCTTTAAAAACGAAGCACGTCGTCGCCAATTACAACGTATTGGTAAGTTGATGCGTTATGAAGATCCAGAGCCAATCCAAGCGGCGTTGGATAAGATTCGTAACAAGCACTCTCAATTAACGGCGGTATTCCACAAGCTTGAAGCTCTGCGTGATCGCGTGGTGGAAGAAGGCGACAAAGCCATTGATGACGTAATGGAAATGTACCCAGAAGCGGATCGTCAGCGTCTACGCCAATTGGCTCGCCAAGCAGCGAAAGAGAAAAAGGCTGGGAAACCAGCAAAAGCGTACCGCGAAATCTTCCAGATCCTAAAAGGTCTGAACGAAGAAGAGTTTTAATTAGACGGTTCGATGCCAACGAGCATTCAATTAACGAAAAAAGCAGACATGATGTCTGCTTTTTTATCTTTTACTTAAATGTCAGCGTTACACCAAGCGATTAATACGCTCTCCGCGCTCGAAAGCGTTAATGTTCTCAATCAAGATTTCCACTAAACGTTGAATCGATGAGTCGCTGCCCCATGCAACATGCGGTGTCAGTAACAAATTAGGTAAACCCATATTGGCAATCAGCGGATTGCTCTCATCAGCTGGTTCTTGGGTAAAGACATCAAAGCCAGCCGCAGCGATTTCTCCCTGCTTTAGGGCATCCACCAGCGCTTCCTCATTAACCAAGCCTCCACGCCCCGTATTAATTAGAATGGCGTTGGACTTCATTTGTTGCAACTCTGCTTGACCAATTAAATTCTGAGTATGCCCGTTGAGCGGACAGTGCAAAGTCAACGCATCAGAACGTTTCAACACTTCTTCAAACGGTACATAACCAGGTCGACATTCCGGTGCACCTTTACGCTCAGAAAAGATCACCTGCATGCCTAGCGCATTAGCTAACTGTGCTGTCGCTTGCCCTAAAGCGCCGCTGCCAATAACACCTAGTGTGCTACCACCTATATCCCCGATTGGGTGCGTAAAAAAGCAGAACTGCTTATTACGCTGCCATTCGCCAGCGGCAATATCTTGATGGTAACCAAATAAATTTCGGCGTAAAGCAAACAGCATCGCCATCACGTGCTCAGGTACCGAACGCGTCGCGTAACCACGTACATTGGCAACCGCAATATCATGCTTAGCACAGTAGTCCACATCGACGTTGTTAAAACCAGTTGCGGCAACCGCGATCATCCGCAATTGTGATAGTTGCTCTAATACATTTTGGTCAAGCAGGACTTTATTGCTAATCACGATATCTGCATCTGCTAACCTTTCTATTACCTGCTCTGGCGCGGTTAAGTCGTACTCACGCCAGTGGTGCTGAAAGCTAGGTCGTGGGATCTCAATATGTTCTGGGATGGTCGCTCGGTCCAAAAATACGATGGTCGGCAAAGACATAACAACTCCTTATTCACGGCTGAAAGACAGGATACATCAACCACAGTAACGAAATAGCGAACTAGAAAGAACCGTTGTTGACTGCGGTTGGCATTAAGGGTGTGGCAACGTTTTATAATCAGGCAATGTACGTTCTGGCGAAAAATGGTTAAAGATCGCCGCCTCGGCTTCAGGATAAAAGTCACAAGGTACAAAAATACTACTCAGCTGATCCGTGGCTGGGTGATAAAAACTTAGCTCCGCAGCGTGCAGCTCTAAACGTTCTGAAAACTGATACGCCTCTTCAGTTGCATAAAATTCATCACCCACAATTGCATGACCAATCGCCATCAAATGCACGCGCAACTGATGCGATCGACCAGTAATGGGGAGTAACCGCACAACGGTCGTATGGGTGCCATCTGGATGCACTTCACGCTTCACCACTTGGAATAAAGTTTGAGATGGCTTGCCGTCGTCGAAGCATACTTTTTGTCGCGGACGATTTGGCCAATCACAAATTAATGGAAGGTCAATATTCCCTTCTTGCGGCTCGACATGCCCCCAAACACGTGCGTAATACACCTTGTGGGTGAGACGATATTGGAACTGCTTTTTTAATGCTCGCTCCGAAGGTTTGTTTTTCGCCAGCAGCATCAACCCTGATGTCGACATATCCAAGCGATGCACTACTTGGATTTCTGGATGCACTTCCTTGAGGCGGCTCCACATGCTGTCGTAATGCTCTGCAAGTCGACCAGGAACAGACAGTAACCCAGATGGCTTATTCACTGCCAGAATGTCGTCATCCTCAAAAACGATATCGACCCAAGGATCGGTGGGAGGGGTATATTCAAGCATTGCCATGGGAGATCTCTACAAAATAAAAACGCCGCGATTATATACCCAAATAGCACCCAAATGCAGGGAGCTGAAGAAAAGTTCAAACCAATAAAACAAAGTCAATCCTTTAGCATAAAAACTAAAAATAGCACGTTGTAAATTTAGTTTGACAACAAGACGCATAACTGAATAGAGTGCTAGATGCACACAGCATGATATTCGCAAAGAATACTTAAAATAAATACATCAAAACACAGCATTTAAAAGATATTACCGTTGCGCAGTATAGGGCGAGCGCTCAGCTTGTCATGTACTGCGGTATGTATCTCTTTAGAAAGATACATAAGATAAAAAGGACAATAAGCAATGGACTCCGCCGTTATAGATAAACCCCAATCCAAACTTTCCTTATTTTTTCGTTCGCTAGGCCCCGGCATATTAATGGCATCTGCTGCGGTCGGTGGCTCTCACCTCGTCGCATCAACCAAAGCTGGTGCGATTTATGGCTGGCAATTGGCTGCACTGATTCTGCTCGTAAACCTGTTTAAATACCCTTTTTTCCGAGCGGGCGTACAGTACACCATGGGGACAGGGCTCACCTTGGTTGAGGGCTACGCGAAATTAGGTCGGCCTTATCTATGGCTATTTCTATTTCTGAGCGTGGTCTCAGCCGTAATCAATACCGCCGCTTTGTTGATGTTTAGTGCTAGCTTGCTGGGCTACTTCATTCCGTTTTCACTATCAATGGCATCACTCAGTATCATTGTGATTGTCACCTGCCTGATCATATTATTTGCTGGCCATTACAAAGCGCTCGATACGCTATCTAAGGTGATCATGTCGGTGTTAACCATCGCGACTTTACTTGCCGTTTTTATCGCCTTTGGTAACCCTGTTGAGCAAGTGGCCAACTTCGAGCCACCGTCACCTTGGTCGATTGCGGCAATTGGCTTTATCGTCGTAACAATGGGCTGGATGCCAGCACCGATAGAGATCTCCTGCTTGACCTCTGCGTGGTTAAAACGCCAATCAAGCCAGCAAGAAGTAACGTATCGCTCTGCTCTATTTGACTTTAATGTCGGTTACATTGGCACGGCTTTTCTTGCCATTATCTTTGTATCATTAGGTTCTTTGATGCTTTATGGCTCTGGCGTTGCGCTTGAAAGCTCTGGCGTTGGCTTCTCCCACCAATTGGTTGGCTTATATGCGGCAACAATTGGCGAATGGTCTCGCTATTTGATAGCGGTAATTGCGTTTTTCTGTATCTTTGGCAGCACGATTACCGTTATTGATGGCTACTCACGCGTTATTTCTGACTCTCAACGTCTACTGCGCTCACAACCAGACACTAACCCTAAAGCCACGTCGGCGATCATGCTGGTGGTCGCCTTACTTGCATTAGGTATTGTGGTTTTCTGGGCTTCTGCGTTATTGCCTATGCTGAACTTTGCGATGATCCTCGCCTTTATGACCACGCCATTCTTTGCTCTGCTAAATTACACATTAGTGAGCAAAACCGAGTTACCTGAACCTTTGGCTGTTGGACCTAAATTGAAGTGGTTGTCGATTGCAGGCCTGATTTACTTGTTTGGCTTCTTGGCTGTATTTATCTGGTGGAAATGGTTGATGTAAATGAGTTAGCTATGAGTGAGTAATGCATTCTGCATAAAGAAACTAAACCGCAAATAAAGAAAAAGGTCTTCAACTGAAGACCTTTTTTAATGAACAATAAATGCTTACTTAGTTGTGGCTCACCACAATCAAACGTAGCGAGTCGAGCTGCACTTGAGCTTGGTTGATGTAACCAGTGAGCTCCTTAATTTGTGCATCAATGGCTTCAATTTCTTCATCACGAATATTTGGGTTTACCGCTTTCAGTGCTTGCAAACGCTCAAGTTCTGCATTCAAGCTATGCTGCATATCTTGATGAGCTTGCTTGCGTACTTCCTCAACCTTCGCTTCGATAAGATTGTCCCCCGCTTCGATCAAGCGGTGTACGTCTTTCTGTACCGACGTGACCAACTTGCTGCCTAAGTGACGGTTTACAGGGCTGAGCTGGCGGTTAAAGCTTTCAAATTCCACTTGAGCAGACAAATCATTACCACGCGAGTCCATCATCAAACGGATTGGCGTTTTCGGTAAGAAGCGCGCGATGCCACTGCGTTTTGGTGCTTGCGCATCTACCGCATAAATCAGCTCAAGAAGAATCGTACCTACTGGTAGCGCTTTGTTTTTCAGTAGAGATACCGCAGACGTACCCACTCCTTCACTCATCAGAAGATCGATACCACCTTGGATCATTGGGTGCTCCCAACTGATAAAGTGCATATCTTCACGAGATAAAGCCGTATCACGATCAAACGTGATCGTCGCCCCTTCGTATGGCAGGCCTGGGTAGCTTGGTACCATCATGTGCTCAGATGGGGTCACAATCAGTGCGTTTTCACCTTTGTCGTCTTGGTTCAAGCCAATCGTATCAAAAAGAGAAAGTGCGAAGGTGACCAGATTGGTATCGCCGTCGGTTGATTCAATTTTCTCAACGATTTGTTGTGCTTTTTCCCCGCCATTTGAATGCATTTCTAACAGGCGATCACGGCCTTGCTCCAATTGGGATTTCAGCTCTTTATTCATTTTTGCTGACGCTTCAATGATCTCATCTAGCGTGCTGGTGTCACCAGAAGCAAGGATTTCAATCAGATCATCAGAGTACTTATCGTAAACGGCACGGCCTGTTGGGCAAGTTTCTGCAAAAGCGTTTAAACCTTCATCAAACCAGCGAGCAAGAATGGCTTGCGAGGTACCTTTCAGGTAAGGAATATGAATGTCGATGTCGCGGTTTTGGCCGATACGGTCCAAACGACCGATACGTTGCTCAAGCAAGTCAGGGTTGAACGGCAAGTCAAACATGACTAATTGGTTGGCAAACTGGAAGTTACGACCTTCAGAGCCGATTTCACTACAGATAAGAACCTGTGCACCACCTTCTTCTTGCGCAAAGTAAGCGGCTGCTTTGTCACGCTCAAGGATCGACATACCTTCATGGAAGACGGTCGCACGAATACCTTCACGCTCACGCAGTGCTTGCTCCAATTGCAGAGCCGTGCTTGCACGAGAGGCAATCACCAGAATTTTCTCGCTGCGCTTCTCTTTTACCTTTTCAAGTAACCAATTCACGCGCGAGTCAAACTGCCACCAGCTTGCGTCATCGCCTTCAAATTCTTGGAAAATTTCTTCCGGGTAAAGGTTCTTCATCGCACGTGCTTCAGAACTCATCTTACCGCCGATCATCCCAGCAACACGCATTGACGTGGTGTATTGCGGTGGAATATCCATTGGCATCAGGTGCACGTTACGCGCAGGGAACCCTTTGATAGCCGCACGTGTGTTACGGAACAGAACTCGTCCCGTACCGTGACGATCCATCAAGTTGTCGATCAACTCTTGGCGCGCTGACGCTTTCGCTTCTTCGTCCGCTTCACTCTCGATTATGCGGAAAAGTGGTTCTACGTCTTGTTCAGACAACAATTCAGTAATCTGGTTTTTCGCTTCATCAGGCAGTTTTTCACCAGAGAAGAGTGACGTAATCGCATCTGCTACAGGCGCGTATTGCTCTTCTTCCTCGACGAACGCTTCGTAATCGTAGAAACGGTCAGGATCCAGCAAACGCAGACGAGCAAAGTGGCTTTCACGACCAAGCTGTTCTGGCGTTGCCGTCAGTAGCAGTACGCCCGGAGTGCGTTCAGCCAAGCCTTCCACTACTTGGTATTCACGGCTCGGTTTATCTTGGCTCCACTCAAGGTGATGCGCTTCATCGACAACTAATAGGTCCCATTCGCCTTCCAGTGCTTGTTCAAAACGCTTGCGGCTCTTGCGTAGGAAATCCAAAGAACACAGCACGTATTGCTGGGTATCAAATGGGTTTTCTGCATCCGCGAATGCTTCGATACAACGCTCTTCGTCAAAAATAGAGAAATGCAGGTTGAAACGACGCATCATCTCAACCAGCCATTGATGCTGCAGTGTTTCAGGCACCACAATCAAAATACGTTCTGCACGGCCAGACAACACTTGCTGGTGGATGATCATGCCCGCTTCGATGGTTTTACCCAAACCAACTTCATCCGCCAGTAATACGCGTGGCGCGTGGCGACGGCCAACTTCGTGCGCGATATAAAGCTGATGAGGGATCAAACCTGCACGCATACCACACAAGCCACGCATTGGACTCTTATGCTGCTCAAACTGGTTGGTTAGCGCACGGTAACGCAGAACAAAGTTGTCCATGCGATCGATTTGACCGGCGTACAACTTATCTTGAGGTTTATTAAAACGAATTTGGTTGCTCAGAAAAATCTCACGCAGAACAACGGCGGTTTCTTGCGTGTCTTCACGAGTACCGAAATAGGTGTATAGACCTTCATCTTCCAGTACTTCTTCAACTTTTAGAGACCAACCTTCTTGGCAGTCGATGACATCACCAACGTTAAAGGTGACTCGGGTAACAGGCGCATCGTTACGTGCGTAAACTCGGTTTTCCTCTGACGCTGCAAACATCAATGTCACAGTACGAGCATCCATTGCTACAACGGTACCTAAACCTAAATCGCTTTCCGTATCGCTAATCCAGCGCTGCCCCAAAGCAAATGTCATGAATTGACTACCTCGTTATTAGTTCTTGATTCGTGTTTCTTGTTGGTCTACTCATGCCCATAGGCATGGATAATAGTTTAGATCTGATTCTGGCTTCTGCTATGCCGATAGCATTCGTCATTCTAGTATGAACTGAGTATTTTTAAGCCAGCTCAACATGATAAATCGGACGTAGCCTATACGCAGAAAAAGGTCGCTAATCTTACTTGAAGCTGTGATTTAGGTCACGCCGAAACCGCATCAAGCGGAAACTTTTTTTCCCAAACTATAAATGCAATCAAATTGTAAAATACTCATGCCAATTATTAAGTTGTAGAACGTAAATATTACGTATACTTCTAGTGAGGGGCGTTTAAAACCATTGCATATGATTTAAGCGCGTTAGTACACGATTAGGATCAACACGGGTTTGCAGTAAGTTGTCTTGCTACTCGGTTGCACACTAACCGACATCAGCCCGACAACCTCTATTGCAAGCAATCAGAGTTAGGCCGCTTCACACCTATTTGAGAACGACCTAACCACTCGCATGCAGAGCCGTATTACGGCAAGGAGACGCTATGGGCGATACCGATCGGAAACTGTTTGTACTTGATACCAACATTCTTCTTCATGAACCCTTTGCCATCTTCTCTTTCCAAGAACACGATGTCGTTATCCCCATGACCGTGTTGGAAGAACTCGACCGAATCAAAGACAGCAAACGCGATGTCGCAAGAGACGCTCGCGTGGCTATTCGCGCTTTGGAAGATTTGTTTAAAGAAGCAACGCCCGATGAAATTTCTGAAGGTATTCCTGTTTCTAAAGACAGCCCCGACCAAGGCACCATTTCCATTTTGGCGGATTTTGAACTGCAGGAAACCGTCAAAGCCTTCGCCGACAAAGCCGGTGACAACCGCATACTCAATGCGGTGCTTTATCTGCAAAACAAACGAGCACCACGTGAAGTGGTACTGATCACGAAAGACATTAACATGCGTCTGCGCGCCAAAGGCGCTGGCGTACGCTTTGTTGAAGACTACCGAACCGATCAACTGATTGACGACATTCAATACCTCACCAAAGGTTTTCAACTGCGTGAGGGGGACTTCTGGAGTGATATTGAGGAAGTGGAAAGTTATGCGCTGGGCGGAAAAACCTATCACAAGCTCAGTCGTGAACCTTTTGAACCAACCTTTATTAACCAATATGTGATTGATGAAGACAGCGACTTTGCTGGCCGCGTGGAAACCATCAATGAAGACAAATTAACGCTACTCGACCTGAGCCGAGAACGCATGATGCACCGTAAGGCTTGGGACATCACACCAAAAAACATCTACCAAGGAATGGCGTTGGATGCCTTGCTTGACCCGGATATTGACCTGGTGATTTTAACCGGTGCCGCTGGTAGTGGTAAAACGCTATTAGCCATGGCAGCAGCACTGGAGCAAACCATTGAAAAAGGCATGTTCGATAAAATTATCGTGACGCGTAACACGCCAGACATCGGTGAATCCATCGGCTTCTTACCCGGCTCAGAAGAGGAGAAAATGATGCCGTGGTTAGCGGCGGTGACCGATACCTTGGAAGCGCTACATAAACACGATCACTGCACTGAAGGCTCATTGAAGTACATCTGCGATAAAGCCAATATTCAGTTTAAATCGATCAACTTTATGCGTGGCCGTTCTATTCAAAATGCGTTTGTGCTGCTTGATGAGTGTCAAAACCTCACCGCTTCACAAATCAAAACCATCATCACCCGCTGCGGCGAAGGAACCAAAATCGTCTGCTCCGGTAACTTGGCGCAGATTGACTCCCATTACCTCACCCCTGTGACCTCTGGTTTGACCTACATGGTTGAACGCTTCAAGAACTTTGAAGGCAGCGCGAATATTCACCTTAACGGCGTGGTTCGTAGCCGATTGGCAGAGTTTGCCGAAGAGAACCTGTAGTCGACATCGACTCACAAAAACAAAAGAGCGCTCTAATGAGCGCTCTTGTTATAACGATTCGAATGAGTTACTCAGTGCCACCCACCGTCAGTGAGTCTAATTTCAAGGTCGGCTGACCAACACCAACTGGCACACTTTGACCTGCTTTACCACATACGCCAACGCCCTTGTCGATACTTAGGTCGTTGCCGACCATCGATACTTGCTGCATAGCTTCAATACCAGAGCCAATCAACGTCGCCCCTTTAACTGGGCGCGTAATTTTGCCATTTTCAATTAAGTACGCTTCCGATGCGGAGAACACAAACTTACCCGAAGTAATGTCCACCTGACCGCCACCAAAGTTTGGCGCATACAACCCTTTCTCGACCGTCGAGATGATTTCTTCTGGCGTATGTTCACCTGGTAGCATGTAGGTGTTGGTCATACGCGGCATTGGTAAATGTGCATAAGACTCACGACGACCGTTACCTGTTGGGTTCACACCCATTAACCGCGCGTTTAGCTTGTCTTGCATGTAACCTTTCAGCACGCCATTTTCGATGAGCGTGTTGTACTGGCCATTCACCCCTTCATCATCCATATTCAGTGAACCACGAAGGTCTTTTAATGTACCGTCATCAACAATGGTACACAGTGAAGACGTCACTTGTTGACCCATTTTGCCAGAGAAAACCGAAGATTCCTTACGGTTAAAGTCACCTTCTAAGCCATGACCTACCGCCTCATGTAGCAATACGCCTGGCCAACCTGAGCCCAATACCACTGGCATCATGCCTGCTGGCGCGGCTTCTGCTTCAAGGTTAACCAACGCCATGCGAATCGCTTCGTCTGCATAATGGAAAGCTTGTTTCACACCATTGCTTTCCGTTAAAAAGAAATCGTAACCAAAACGGCCACCGCCACCAGCGCTACCTCGTTCACGTCGTTCACCTTTTTGAGCGAGCACGCTAATAGACAAACGTACCAAAGGACGAATATCGCCTGCATAAGTACCGTCTGTTGCCGCAACAAGCATCTTCTCATGCACACCGCTGATGCTGATCGAGACTTCTTTAATCAATGGTTCTTTAGTGCGGATGTAAGCATCTAGAGACTTAAGTAATTCTGTTTTTTGCTGCTTTTCCCATTCAGCTAGTGGATTCACAGCCGCGTAGTACGCTTGGTTCTCCGTACGTTTAAACGCATGAACTTTGCCATTTTGCCCTTGCTGAGCAATACCGCGCGCCGCCATTGCACTCTGCTTCAGGCCTTCAGGCTGGATTTGATCAGAGTAGGCAAAGCCTGTTTTTTCGCCAGTTACGGCGCGGACACCAACACCACAATCAATGTTAAAAGAGCCATCTTTGATGATGCTGTCTTCTAGAACCAGAGACTCATGCCAGCTGGACTGAAAGTAAATGTCCGCATAATCGATCTGGCGTGTCGCAATGCTGGCAAGCGTGTCAGCAATGTCTTGCTCTGTCAGACCATTTGGGGCAAGGAGTGCCTGTTCTATTTGGTTTGTGCTCATAGTTAGCTCTTTTATTTCCGTCTCAATTCATTTTGAAAGCGACTGTGTTGAGTCAGCGGCATATTCTGCCTTACTTGTTGGCTCTGTGACAAATCTATCTCTGTCACCAATAAGCCTACTTCATCCTGAAGCTGTTTATGAATACGTCCCCAAGGGTCAACGACCATTGAGTGTCCCCATGTTTTTCGTCCACATGGATGCGTTCCAGTTTGTCCGCTCGCCAAAATCCAACATTGTGTCTCAATCGCTCTAGCTCGCAATAATACTTCCCAGTGAGCTTGCCCCGTCACAGCGGTAAACGCAGCAGGCACCACAATGATATCCGCGCCTTCTTGGCGCAATACTTTATAAAGCTCAGGGAAACGAAGATCGTAACAGATGCTCAATCCAACGCTGCCGATATCGGTTTCCGCCACGACTATTTGATTACCCGCCATAAACGTATCCGACTCACGATAACTACCATAACCATCGGCTACGTCGACATCAAACATATGCAGTTTGTCATAGTGAGCAATGCATTTACCGTGCGGCGGCAATACAAGCGTTGTGGTCGTGACACCTTTTGCGGTTTGAATGGGCATGCTTCCGACAATCAGTGTTAACTGGTTCTTTCTTGCGATTTCAGAGAGCCGCTGTTGAATCACGCCACTCCCAAGTGGCTCTGCATGTTGATGGTACGCTTCGCGGTTGGCAAACAGCACCGTATTTTCAGGGGTAAGGACAAGCTTGGCACCTTGCTTACTCGCCAAAGCACACTGTTTTTCAATAAAGTCCAGATTCGCGATGATATCTGGACCCGATGTCATTTGAATAATGCCAACACGTTCCATGTGTTTCCTCCCTATTCCATTTTAGTCGGTGAGTTATTTCGCCTGTTCACGCAGCTTTTCTGGTAGTTTGTATTCACCTTTACTTCGCGAAATTTCTTTCACCGTTGGTGAATCTAGTGGGCCTTTCACTTCATAATTGACTTGAGTGAAGACCTCAACCACCGGAGAAATCACTGTTGAGATGGCTAAAACATACAACGCGGTTTGTGGCGCTACTGCAAACGCGGTCAGCATTGGTAGGCCTGATGTGATGTCTGGGGTGAACTTCACTTCCGCATCGACCATTCTGCTGTTCATATTGGCGATGCCGCGGATCTGCATTTCTCCTGCTAAGGCATCCATCACGATATCGTTGGTGATAAACACGCCATCTTGGATTTTGCCCGTGCCCGTGATCGAGTTAAACGCCATGCCTTTATCGAATACGTCGGTAAAATCGAGCTGCATCTTACGGATGATAGAATCCAAACTGAACAAGCCTAACAAGCGTGCGGCACCACTGACTTCACTGATCACGCCTTTACCAAATTCCGTTGAGACATTCCCTTGCAAGGTTTGTGTCTTCATCGACCAAGGCGCGCCGTCCCATTCCATATTGGCATTGATCTCAAATGGTGCCTGCTGAATACCCGATGTGATACCAAAGCGCTCCATAAGGTCAGTGTTGTTATCACCTTTCATTTTCATGGTTAAGTTGGAATGGCTACTCTCTTTTGTCAGATCCCACCAACCGCTCATATCAATGCGGTTTTTGCCGCTGCTAAAGGTGATATTTTTCCACTCCAAACGGTTCTCGCGACGCTGCAAATCAACATTCACCTTCCCCACTTTGTAACCTTGCAACCAGAAATCATCGATGTTCAAAGTTAAGTTTGGCATCTCAGCGTGAAACTGGCGGTCAAAATTGGTAATCAAAGGTGCGTTTTGATCCTCACTGGCAAAGAGCGAGCTACGCTCTTTGGTCATCTCTTCAAACCCTGGAATATACAAGTGCAAGTGTTCCAAAGAGACCGATAAGTCATACGGTTTCAAGTAGTTAGCCTTACCTTTAACCTCTTGACTGTCCACATCGAGTTGCCAGCTCAAATTCTTCTTGCTTGCGGAGAAGTCCACATCATGAAACTCAATCCCACCAAGCTGCAAGTTTGGCGTTTCAACATCAATCCGTGTCGGCAATGGAATACTCGGCGTCTTCATGCTTGCCAGAACAGATGAGGATTGCTTACCTTCCGAGCCCTGAAGCAGCTCTGCCCACTGGTCTAAATTAAGCTCACCGACACGCACTGATGCATCGTGTCCGACAATAGGGCTGATCCTGAAACCACCTTTGCCGACCATTAAATGAGTCGCCGTCAGAACAGGTACATCGCCAGTTATATCTATCTCGGTTTGATACTTAGCATTTGGGATCTGTAGTCTTGCTGAAATGCTTTCTTGGTTGCCGGATGCCTGTAGTTTTGCTTGCCCGGACTCGCCAACTTGTTTCGCTAGCGGATAGGGATATTGACTCGCTAAACGATTTAGCTGCGCCAACACATCAAGTTGATAGGTGAAGCCTACATCATTAAGTTGTAAGTCAATGTCCATTTGCCACGGCGCATGCCCAGAAACAAGCTTTAACCAACGCTCACCAACATAAGGTTTGAGAGGCTCAACGTCCCAATCCCCTAATGTGTTAATCGTCACATTGTAGCCCTGTTCCGCACTCTCACCACGAAAATCGAGGGATATAGGCTGGGTAAGCAACTCTGCAGACAAACCCGATGTGGTGACCACATCATTATCGAAGTGGATACGCCCTGTGGCTTTCTCCAGCGTCATTGGCGGCGCTTCAATATCGACACGATTTTCTGTTAAATCGGCATAACCCCAAGCACGGGACTCTTTTTCAAAATCAAACGGAATGTTGAGCTGGAACTCAGAGTAAACCGGACCACTCACTTGCAGCGCCGTCAACGCTGCCCCGACCGAGTCCACCAATGGCGTCGCCATCATGTAGTCACGAACTTCATTGCCCGGCGCGCTCGCTTTGGCTTCAATCTCAATGTGTCCACCTTCCGCCAACTCAGGGATTCGCCCGGTAATACGCTTGGCATGAACACCATTTAGCGTGGCGGACTTTGAATCCAAATACATGGCATCATTTTCAAACAGCAAGTCCAGCTGCAGATCCGTGATGGTTGGCCACGCCGTATCAAAGCTAAATTTCGCGTCTTTTAAACCGACCCACGCCTGAAACATGCCATTATGATCTTTGTAAGGAAAATCCCCTAACTCGCCATACCACAACAGCTTAGCCGTATTCACTTTTCCGCCTTGAATCGCAGTCGATAGGTAATCCGTTAAGTCTTGTCCCAGTGCCAGAGTCGGCAGGTAACGCCATGTTTCACCTGCGTTATAAAGATCCGCCTCAGCATAAAACGATAAAAATGGGCTTTGTTCTTTTGGAAAATCAAGACGAAATGCTCCTAGTACTTGAAGATCCGGTGTCGCTGCCGTCACTTTATCAGACCACAAGCGCCAGCCGCTCTCATCTTGCTGCCAGATAATATCGACTTCACCTTGTTTGATATTCAGCGGAGCTTGAAATACGTCACCGTACGGAAATACATCATCAATGACGGTTACTTTCGCTTTGGCTTGATCTAAATCACCAGATACACTGCCCTGTACATGATGGAATCCTGGTAGCAGTTCCCATTGCGTCATCGCAAGCTCATCCAGTTCCGCGGAGTAGCGTAACGTATCTAAGCCACCTTTCATGGACAAGCGAACATCTTCAACTCGGCCTTTCGGTGCCAGTTTGTTGATAAGATCACTGGTCGATTCCGACTCTGGAGCCAATTTGATGAGCGGAATAAGTGCTTCGATATCGAGTTGAGAAAGGTTGAGCGTCCAACCATTCGGTTGCCAATCAAACGCTGCGTCTAATTCCGGCCAAGGGGTGTTGTCGGTTCGGATCCGAAGTGAGTGACCATTTACTTTCCAACCTTGTTTATCTGGTCGAAGATTGAAAATACCTGACTCGATAAACAGCTCATGACGACCGTTTTCATTCCACACCAGCTCAGAAGGCAACAGTTCAACATACGCATCATTCGGTTGGCTGTGTTTCAGCGTCAGCCAAGTGTTTAAGCTGACCTTACCCGACTCAGCACCCGACTCTTCTTGCATGTAAGTGGTTAACCAAGGCGTCACTGAGACATCTTGGGCACTTACGTAAAACTCACCAGACACATCACGCAGCGAACCATGGTCTTTAAAGTTAGCGCTCACTAACAATGAATTCAGACGAACATCGGCAATGTTCACGGTGCCTTCGGCTAAGTGGTGCTTGCCTTGGTTGCTCCAACGGAGCTGCTCGATATCTAAACGGCGAGTCTCACCAGATACCGATTTATACCAAATCCGTGAGTCGGTAATGGTGAAGTCTTCAAACTGACGTAAAAGAAGTGAGTCGAGTTGGTCGATGAGCTTCACTTCGCTCTTGTCCACACTCGGTTCCTGCTCTTGACGACTAGAGGTCGGCAGAATGTCTACGGTGTGAATATCCAGAGCGAGGTTATGGATGGTGAGGTCTGCGACCACCGGTTTGAGTTGCAAAAGAGATTGAATGAGATCGAATTCAATTTGGATTTCTTCAACGGCAAAGCGTGCATCCTGAATATTCGGCAGGTTCGCCTCTAAACCGAGTAGCGCGATCGAGGGGTGATTATTGCGCCACGTCCCTGCGACGTTGGCGATAGAAAAGTCAAAACCTGTGTCCTGCTTGACCCAGGTTTTGATCTCATCTTGGAAGTGGTTAAGTTGTGGCAATGTGACGCGCAGTGTGGTTACTAATATGGCCAATAACACCAGTACAGTAACTAAACTCCACGCACAAAAACGCCCAAAACGGTTAACACCAGAATTCACAAATGTTCCAAATTACATCATTACGACGTCAAACTGTTCCTGAATGTACAGGGGCTCAGCCTGAACTCGCACTTGCTTGCCAATAAATACTTCGAGCTCAGCCAATGCATGCGACTCATCACCCAACAGCGCTTCAGCAACAAACGGCGATGCGTACACAACAAAATTATCGGCGTCGTAAGCACGGTTTACACGAGTAATCTCGCGTAATATCTCAAAGCACACGGTTTCAACCGTTTTCACACTGCCACGGCCCTCACAAGTAGGACAGCCAGAACACAAGATATGTTCAATACTTTCTCGTGTGCGCTTACGCGTCATCTCGACTAAGCCGAGCTGAGTAAAGCCGTTGATGTTGGTTTTTACTCGGTCTTTAGCCAGTGCGGTTTCCAATGAGGTAAGTACTCGCTGACGGTGCTCTTCAGACGCCATATCGATAAAGTCGATGATGATGATGCCGCCAAGATTACGCAAACGCAGCTGACGCGCAATAGCTTGCGTCGCCTCAATGTTGGTATTAAAGATGGTCTCTTCAAGATTACGACGACCAACAAATGCACCAGTGTTGATGTCGATAGTTGTCATGGCTTCAGTTTGATCGATGATCAAGTAGCCACCCGACTTTAGCTCAACCTTGCGCTCTAAAGAACGCTGAATTTCATTCTCGGTGTCGTACATGTCAAAGATTGGCTTGTCACCTTCGTAAAGCTCAAGCTTGTCTGTTAACTCAGGTACATACTCAGAAGTGAATTCTTTCAGGTTTTCATATTCGAGGCGGGAGTCGACCATGATTTTATCGAGCTCTGTGCCGACAAAATCACGCAGAATGCGCTGGGCCAAACCAAGCTCACCGTAAAGCGTTGAACGCGTTTTGTATTTTGAACGACGCTCCATGACTTTTAGCCACAAGCGCTTAAGAAATGCCGCATCTTGAGAAAGCTCTTTTTCATCTGCGCCTTCCGCGGCGGTACGAATGATAAAACCACCATGCTCATCACAGTAATGATTCACCACTTTTTTCAGACGCTCGCGCTCTTTCTCACTCTCAATACGCTGCGAGACACCAACATGGCTGGCACCCGGCATAAAGACAAGATAACGTGAAGGCAATGTGATATCCGTCGTTAAACGCGCGCCTTTCGTGCCGAGCGGATCTTTGACCACTTGTACAACAATGTCTTGCCCCTGACGTACCAGCTCAGAGATATCACGGACTTGAAACTGCTGTTTTTCGTTCTCTGCCACACATTCGGTATGCGGGACAATATCTGACGCATGTAAAAATGCCGCTTTATCTAAACCGATATCGACGAAAGCCGCTTGCATACCTGGCAGTACTCGGCTGACTTTGCCTTTGTATATATTGCCCACAATGCCGCGACGCGATTCGCGCTCGATATGTATTTCTTGTAGTACTCCACCTTCAATCATGGCCACACGAGTTTCACTCGGGGTCACGTTAAGCAGCAATTCTGCACTCATGTGCACACCTCAAAACAATTATAAAAATTCTTGAATTAGCTGATCGGTTTCGAACAAAGGTAAGCCTACTACAGCGTGATAACTGCCTTCGATTCGGGTGACAAATCGCCCTCCGAGTCCCTGAATACCATAACTTCCAGCTTTATCGCATGGCTCTCCTGACTGCCAATATTGTTCGATTTCTTCGTGAGTCAGTTGTTTGAACCACACGTCAGTGGTGACGACCACTGAATGTTGTTGTTCCGATGATACGACGCTCACCGCTGTCATCACTTGATGACGACGACCGGATAAGTCAGTAAGCATACGCTTTGAATCTTCAAAACTTTTTGGTTTTTCTAGCACACGGTCATCGCATACTACGACCGTGTCAGAGCCCAATACAACGGAATCAGGCTTAGCTAATGCTAAGCCTGCCTGAGCTTTTTCCAAAGAAAGACGCAGCACGTACTCTCGTGCCTGCTCATGAGCCTGTTTAGCTTCCTCAATATCAGGCAATACGATCTCAAAGTCATAACCTAGTTGAGCAAGCAACTCTTTTCTTCTCGGAGAACCCGAAGCGAGAACGAGAGATAAGCTTTTCTTCACCGCTTTACCTTACGTGCCATGCACGACGAACTCGTCGCATTAATAAAAACATCCATGGCCAAAGTATACAGTTTATTGCTGCCGTCCACAGAGATAATGGATTAAATACTACGTCCTGGTTCAAATATTCCCCACAGAATATCAAAACTTCCAATAACGCAGTAAAAAAGGCAATTAAAATCGACTGTTGCCACAATGCCATGTTACGAATCAACAGGAAATTCAACGCCACCAGATAGATGACAATCGACATCATCATGCCGCGAATTCCAAGCGTTGAGCCGATCAAGATATCCCATAATAAGCCCAGCACTAGCGCGGTGCCAACGTTCACTCGGTGCGGCAGTGCCAACACCCAATAACACGTTACAAGGAACAACCATGATGGACGTAAAACATCTAACACACCTGGCCACGGAATGGTTTGCAACACCAGCGCAACGAAGAAACTGACACCAATCACCATTCGGCTGCTCACTACATTATTGGCCATCAGTTACCTCTTGTTCTTCTTGCTCTAACCCTTCATCCACATTGGATCGCAGCACTTTGTGTTGACGATCTTCATTCGGCCAAATCAGCAGTAGGTAACGTAAGCGATCAAACTCTACAACTGGCTCAGCTTTGATTGACGCAAACTCTTGGCGCGTATCGTGATCCACATTGGTAACCGTCGCGACTGGATATCCCTCTGGGTAAATTCCACCTAGGCCGGATGTCACCAATAGATCGCCAACCTGAATATCAGTACTGGTTGGAATGTGCTCCAGTTGGATTTCATCCATTTCACCATTGCCCGACGCGATCACTCGAATATCGTTACGGATCACTTGGACAGGAATCGCATTTTTCGCATCCGTTAGCAACAGAACACGTGCGTTGTGCGCTGCGACAAACGTGACTTGACCAACAATGCCTTTTTCGTTGATCACTGGCTGTCCGACGTACACACCGTCTATTTGTCCTTTATCAATCACCACTTGATGACGATAAGGTGAGGTATCAACCGCCATCACTTCTGTTACGACTTTCTTTTCATCCCGGACAAATGAAGAACCTAACAATTTGCGTAGACGTTGGTTTTCTTCTTTATATTGATCGAGCAAGATTAGCTCGCTTTTCAGGCGTAGCACTTCTCGCTTTAAGTTGCGATTGCCTTCAACTAATGCCTGACGAGTATTAAAACGTTCAAATACGCCATCGAACATGCTGCGAGGCAAATTGGCTGCGTATTGAATGGGCGCAACCATACTGTTCAATAAGTATCGGACGTTGGAAAACGTATCTAGACGACTATCAGCCAGCATTAAGCTCGCCGACACGATGACAGCAAAAAACAGACGTAATTGCAGAGACGGTCCTCTGCCAAAAATCGGTTTCATCTTGTTTTTGACCTGATTGCTTCCATGATTATTGAGCCTTACTTGGCAACCTAAAAATACTTAAATAAATACTTAAAGAAATACTTTTAGGTATGGAGCATGTTTGAATTACAGAGAGAGCAGAAATGAAGGTGAAGCCCGACATGAGCTTCACCTAAACCTTTATTCTTCAGAGAACAGATCGCCACCGTGCATGTCGATCATTTCTAGTGCTTTACCGCCACCACGCGCAACACACGTTAGTGGATCTTCCGCGATAACCACAGGGATACCGGTTTCTTCCATTAATAGACGATCGAGATCTTTCAGTAGCGCGCCACCACCAGTCAGAACCATGCCGTTTTCAGAAATGTCTGAAGCAAGCTCTGGTGGACACTGCTCTAGTGCAACCATGACCGCTGAGACGATGCCAGATAGCGGCTCTTGAAGCGCTTCTAGGATCTCGTTTGAGTTCAGGCTAAAGCTGCGTGGTACACCCTCTGCAAGGTTACGACCGCGAACTTCAATCTCTTGAACTTCATCACCAGGGTAAGCAGAACCGATTTCGTGTTTGATCTTTTCAGCCGTGGCTTCACCAATCAAGCTGCCGTAGTTACGACGTACGTAGTTAATTACCGCTTCATCAAAGCGGTCACCACCGATACGTACAGACGATGAGTAAACCACACCGTTTAGAGAGATAACGGCAACTTCAGTTGTACCACCACCGATATCAACCACCATTGAACCAGTCGGCTCAGACACGCGCAGGCCAGCACCGATTGCTGCCGCCATTGGCTCGTCGATTAGGTAAACTTCACGCGCGCCAGCACCGAGAGCTGATTCACGAATTGCGCGACGCTCAACTTGGGTAGAACCACAAGGAACACAAACAAGAACACGTGGGCTTGGCTTTAGGATGCTGTTGTCATGCACTTGTTTGATAAAGTGCTGAAGCATTTTTTCGGTTACGTAGAAATCAGCGATTACGCCGTCTTTCATTGGGCGGATAGCGGAAATGTTGCCAGGTGTACGACCAAGCATCTGTTTTGCTGCGTGACCGACTGCAGCAACGCTTTTTGCAGAACCTACACGATCTTGACGAATAGCAACTACAGAAGGTTCATCAAGGACAATTCCTTGCCCTTTTACGTAAATTAGAGTGTTGGCTGTACCTAAATCGATAGATAGATCGTTAGAAAACATGCCACGAAGTTTCTTAAACATACTCTTCGCTCATCCTGCAAAAATATAGAAGACAAAAATTGCTCTAAATGTACCAATGCCTCGCTGTCACAGCAAGGTATTGGTACACAAACATGAGCAGAAAGCCTCAATTTCTTGCAGTTTCCTAACTTAAGGGCAAAAACCTAAGTTGTTACTGTCCGGTTAACCCTGGCTCACCACGGTAAATCACGCGATCGTTACCACGATGAATACCGAAGGTGACGACGGTGGATGGGTTTTCTTCACCAGCTTTCTTATTATCCCAGTTGTACTTGAGCCAAGGTAAGCCATTTTTTGAATCATCAAGATCTAACCAAACGCGTGTTTGCTGACGGTATGGTTCAGCTTGAGTTGCAGTTACAGAACGAGAAGAACCAGAAGACACTTCACCACCAGCTCCTAATGTAACCGCTTTAGGATCAGCATCAGTACCTGTTGGCCAGATATGCGTTTCAGCGGCAGTGACACCTTTCACATCGGTTTGATTGTCATCAGGGTTGGCGATAAAGCGGCTACCATTCCAGTATTCAACTCGGAGTGGCACTCTCAACGTCGAACCCTGGTTGCCACCAACATCATCTAGGTCTATACGACCAAAGCGGATGTCAGGTTGAGTAGGCAATAACCCCTCACTACCATCGATAGATACTGGATCCTTATTATCATCCGCAGGTTTGATTGATATCGCCGTATCTTTCGCGTTCTCGTTAAAGTTGAGCGGACCATCTGGGTAACTTGAGCCAGAACCTTTTAATAGCTCTAACCCATCCGTCGTTGAACCAGTAAACTTACCTAGACTTCTTGAAGTGACATAAGCAGCACCATTATTCACCCAAGTTCCCGTATAGGTTTTGTTCAAAATAAAACGAGATTGATAAGAGCTAGTATCTTTCAAACCAAACTTTGCTTGTAAGCCACTAGAGAAGAAGGCGTAGTTTGTTAAAGCGCCTTTATCCGCATTTAATGCCTCAACATAAAACTCCTCGACGCCAAAGCCTTGTCCCATATAAGCAAAGTTTTCTTTATGTGGGTAAGCCCATTGATTTCCTTTCGCGTCATCAACTCGGAAATACTTAGGGTAGAAACGACCAATATTTTCTTCTGCTGGCGTAATGGTGAAAGCTTTACTGCCGAGATACGTTTCAGGTGGTGTAATCTTAAAATCAAAAGCACCAACTTCGGATACAGTTTGCGTCACTGACCCCGTACCATTAGTTAGATTGATATGATCGTATGTGGTCGTCCCTAAAGTGCCAGGAATCGCACTATCAAACTGCGGGTAAGATACTTTATGACTAATCGTTAAACCTGATTGCTGATAGTTTTGTGCTGGCTTCTTATTACCACCAAATTGGTAGGCAGTTACTTTCATCGTAAACGGCTCTCCAGCGGCAACAAAACTCTTATCACATGAATCGGATGCCCCACAAAGACCACCATCAACCGTCAACTGAAGATAAGCAGGAAAACTAACAAAGCTATTTTGACCTAATGAATCCTTCTCACCTTTGATTTTCGCCTTCAGCGCAACTTTACCTGCTTCGGGGTATCTCAAGTTAAAGTAAGCCTTGCCTTCGCTGTCAAAGTAAACATCGTCAATTTCCATACTCTCTGTGTTGTCGATAGCAACCTCTTCACTAAACTTGCCATCTTCCTTTAGAAAAGAAACGTATGTTTCAACTTGCACTGCATTTTTCTCAGGTTCAACACGTTCTACTGAAAGAATCACATTGCGATGTTGACCAACTCCATCTTGCTGACTAGGTGCACTACAAAACTCAAGGTAAGGTCTATTTTCAATTCCATATAAAGGGGTTCCATCAGTAAAAAATGGTTTGCCCGCTACCTTATCTGGAATATTTACGCCCAACGCGGCAGAGTTAAACAAGATATTACAGTTTTGCTCAGATAGCGGACCACCAGCGATACGACACTTAGCGCCTTCAAATCCGAACTGTGGAACTGAACTACTCGCAATGCCAAGTTTTGCAGAGCCAGATTGATAAGCCTGCAATTTTAACGAAATAGAGTCAGAGAATGTGGCACTATCTCCTTCCTCCCACTTAACCAAAGAGGAAGATTGAGGCAACAACGATACCGTGACGGGCTCAATACTCGCCCCAGGATTACTAGACAACACTGATGCTGGATATGTTTTCGAGCAAGAGTCATTCATACACGCTCGAAGCGTTACTTCCGATGCCTGACAAATACTGCCAGTTCCAGCATAGTCAAACTCGAAGTGGTGAATGCCTTCCGTTATTTTTTGATACTTATCAGCACAAACTTGGAAGTTATCCATTTCGTGTATATTGGTAATGTCACCGGTCGAGGCGGTAATTGACACACGGAAGTTTTCTGGAGGAGTGGTTTGCCCAAAACCTCTCATGACATCAAATTTCGAGATCAATGTTGTCCAAGAATTCGCGCTACCGATCTTACGCTGAATCGTAATGTAGACTTTACCTTGTTGTTTAGAATCAATGATAACTTTATATCTATGGTTTTGATTGCTACGTCCATCTAAGTCACCAACATTGTGATTACCTTTGATATAGCGATAGCCTCCCATCCAATGCCCTGAGTCATTCTTAATCCCAGAGCCACGAATCGCGACTGTATTTGGCTTAAACCCTGGTCGGTAATTACTATCCTCAAAACTACCTTCTCTTGAGTAGTTGCCGTATTCATCGATACCAAACCCAAGCCAACCACCAGCAAAGCCTTGTATGTTAGGTTTCACGCCATAGCCAAGTGGACCACCAAATGCCCCAGTTTGTGGCGGAACATTTGCGTCAGATAAAACCAATGCTACACCATCAGCCCCAGAGCCGGAGTGTGCATAATGGTCAAATTCCACTTCAAGGTAGTTATCTTTCGAAGGGAATAGATAGTTGTATGCCGATGCAGTTGCTTGATTTCTTTGAGACGAGTTTAAAACGAATCGACCACCAGACGGTTTAGGTTTGATGCTTTGCCCAAAGCCAATAACAGACCAGTTACTAATATCATTAGCGTTGAAGTCTTCCATTGGAAGTAAATTACATTGTGTTGGCTCTGGGGTCATATCGGGACAAACAGACTGAATAACATCGATAGGACAAGTGCCATCTGTATCGGATGGAGTACAGCTTGGATCATTCACGCCGCAGTAGATTTTTTCATTATCAAAGTCATATGAATGACCAACAACAGAACCACACACACTTGAGTTCTTTACTGTTGCCTTATGACTTGCTTGGATAGCGTTTTTGTAGGCGTAAATGCCCCTATTTTTATTTTCTTTGGAGTTCTCGAGTTTAACTTCTGAACCTATGGAGGTAACTTGACCACATACTAGGGATTTTTTAATTTCAACTTTGTGTAAAGCTGTCAAATTTCCGTAAACGGAGTTACCGTCCCCCGCCTCTTCAAGCTTTATTTCTTCACCGAGGCTTTGGATGTCTCCAACAACTGTCGTTCCTTTCAACACCACTTCGTGTGATGCTTCGATGTCACCGTAAATTTGATTATTCGAGTTTTCTGTTTTTACGGAACCACCTTTACTTTTTACATCCCCACGAACTACAGTCTGCTTCAATATAACATCGCCATGAGCTACCACATCACCGTCAATGGTGTTGTTATTCCTCTCCGTTTTTATTTGCCCTCCAGCACTGGTAACGTCACCTTTGACAGTAACTTTGGAGAGTACGATATCAGGGAAAGATTACGAAACCCCTTGCCCTGCAAGGACTTGCGAAAGGTAGCTGTTGCTACGGTTCGCTTTTTTCTGCTTTCTTTTGATCCCAGCTTTGAAGCTGGTTTCTTCCGTCAGCA
>NZ_JAMZAP010000020.1:0-91648 GCF_024181785.1 Vibrio sp. Y42_MX_L11 | reverse complement strand
TTAAATAACAGTAATAGATCAAAACTGGGGATCGCGGTCAAGAGGTCTGTCGCACTAACATTTGTAAACGATCACTGGATCACATTGTTTTAATTCTGAAATTGGCTGCGGAATGACGGTTTATAATCTTTGCCTGTAGTCCGCTCCAAACTTCATTTGTTCCTTGGGATTGTCTTTTCATCCCTTTACCGTACATAAACAATGGTATGGAATATCTCATTCTCACTTTTACTGCCAGATCATTTTCTTTATTTTCATCTTGAGGCCCTTTAGCTGGCGGGAGTTCATCGATGATAATACGATATGCGTACTCTTTATTCGAAAGCGCTCCATCTTGATTTAATATACGAATAAGTTGCTTGGCACCAGGTGCAATTTTCACAAAAGGAGGCGTAGCTATCAGTTGTCGTTGCTGCGCATATGTATCCTGCCCATCCTTCTGCCCCCACTGAAAAATACGAACCTGCAAATAAAAATCTTCAGTGCCTTGATTAACCATCCAAATTGATGTCGCATTCGATTCAGAAGATATTTTAGGGTAAATAGGCCAAATAAGGAGAGAATTAGCATAGGCCTGTGAAGTTAACGTTGATAAGAAAATAGTGACGAAAACCAGTCTTTTTATTATTAAATCCATTTAATTTCTCCGAAGGTTATCATTTCTTCGAAACAGCGCTTACCACTCAAGCGTTAAGGTAAGAGTATCTGTATAAATACCAGCGATTTCATTTCCATTTAATATCGCCTTTGCCCAAATTGGCACCTGAATGTTGTCAGGGTCTTCATTAGTTCCAACAGAATAGGGGGTATCAATGTCTAATACTTGAGAGTGTTCTGCATCTTCAAATAATAAATAATCCACCGTACTCGACTTTTCTGTGTGCTTCAGCTTGCGTACCCCTAGCGAAGCGTTCAAACCACCGTCAATCTTAATATTCATGGCTATGCCAGGGGTACAACTTAACGTAAGCCCACCGTTGTAGGTGATGCTGCCTTCTACTTCCGCAGCATAAATAGCAGAATGTTCACCAAAGTTTAACTCTCCTATTGTTCCAATTTGAGTGTTACTCTCTTCTGTCAGCGCACCATTGATCAGACATCCCGTATCAATGGTCGCTGACACTTGGAAAGTTTCACTCTGCGCTGCAAAAATAGGATAGGAAAAAGTGGCACAGGCGGTGAATAAAAATGCTTTGAGTAATATAGAGTTCACTTACCAACTCAGAGTTACGTTTAGTGTATCAACATAATTTCCTGCGACGCTGCTGGTACCGTATGCCGTGGCGTACAAATTAATGGTCTCTGAATCAACACCATTAAATGTAGAGAGTGCTATAGGGTTACTCGAGGTAAACTGGGTAGAACGATCTGAATCAGTGAAGAGAGTGTAATCCACAAACTCGGATCCGTTGGTCATTGCGTGATTACCTGTCGTCGAACTGGGATCGTTGGCACCACTGACTAAAGAGAAAGTAGGCGTGACTCCATTGCTGCAAAGTATTTCGATCCCCGTACCACCTTCCCCAGTCAAGACTGCTTCTTGCTCAGTAAAAATGGCCGGAACGTCACCAAAATTTAATGAGCCAAAACCAATATTACTGGAACCGTTCACCGCATTGTTGCCATTAATGACACAGCCTTCCACTAAATTGATCGAAACGTCTATCGTACCGCTAATTGTCTCTGCCCTCGTTTGTAAGCTCAACACTGTAAATAACAAGGGAATAATCAAACAAAAAATTTTCATATGAAGCTCCATTTCTATCTCTGTGAACTCTATACAGATGATTGTATTATTAGTTATAGCTCAACAAATAAAACAAAGTGCATATCAAGATTAAAAAGATAAAAAGAAGTCAGTTCATTGTAGTTGTCAAAAGAAAAGCAGTGCTTTAAACCGAGATATTCTTTTAGGTTGGAATATAAAACCACCAATTAACCATATTAAATAAAAGGTCTTTAGTGTGTTCTGCATACGTTGAAACACGAAGAAGGCAGTTTTTTCTGAATTAGACAGCTTTTAGAAACGAAAAGAGATAGGGTGTGAGCTAAATAATAAAAAATCTAAGCGTTTAAAAAACGAAAAAAAAACGCCCCTTTCGGAGCGCTTTCTTATTTGAGCAGATTATTCCCAATCAAGGATAACTTTGCCAGACATGCCTGAACGCATGACATCGAAGCCTTCTTGGAAGTCATCAATCTTGTAGTGGTGCGTGATAATTGGTGATAGATCCAAACCAGATTGAATCAGTGAAGCCATCTTGTACCATGTTTCGAACATTTCGCGACCATAGATGCCTTTGATAACTAGGCCTTTGAAGATCACTTGGTTCCAATCAATGCCCATATCTGATGGTGGAATACCGAGTAATGCAATACGGCCACCGTGGTTCATTGTGGTTAGCATTGAGTTGAATGCCGCTGGGTTACCAGACATTTCTAGGCCTACGTCAAAGCCTTCTGTCATGCCTAGTTCAGCCATTACGTCTTCTAGCTTCTCTTCAGCAACGTTTACTGCGCGCGTTACGCCCATCTTACGAGCAAGTTCTAGACGGTATTCGTTCACGTCTGTGATCACTACGTGGCGAGCACCAACGTGTTTCGCGACTGCAGCTGCCATGATGCCGATTGGGCCAGCACCTGTGATAAGCACGTCTTCACCTACTAGGTCGAAAGAAAGCGCGGTGTGCACTGCGTTACCAAACGGGTCAAAGATAGACGCTAGATCGTCAGAGATGCCTTCAGGGATCTTGAACGCGTTGAACGCTGGGATCACTAGGTATTCTGCGAATGCACCTTCGCGGTTAACGCCCACACCAATCGTGTTACGACATAGGTGAGTACGGCCGCCACGACAGTTACGACAGTGACCACACGTGATGTGACCTTCGCCAGATACGCGGTCACCGATTTCAAAGCCACGAACTTCCTGACCAATCGCTACCACTTCACCCACGTATTCGTGACCCACAACCATAGGCACTGGAATTGTCTTTTGTGACCATTCGTCCCAGTTGTAGATGTGTACATCTGTACCACAGATAGCGGTTTTCTTAATTTTGATCAGAATGTCGTTATGGCCAACTTCAGGTTTATCAACCTCAGTCATCCAGATGCCTTCTTCAGGCTTTAGCTTTGATAATGCTTTAATTTTCATAGTATTCACCAAACATTGCCCCGCTCTATGCGTGACAAAAAATTCTTTCATCTAATGCGTTTAAAGAAGAAATAAAGGCTTTGCCCATGAGCCGACTCTGAAGAGTTGGGAAAGCCTTTTTATCTTTAAGCGTCTCTTTCTCCATCCCATCTAACCCCTCTCCTATGTTTTAGAAGGAGGCTAGGAAGAGGAAACGAAACCTAGATGATGCCCATGTCCTTACCAACTTGGATGAACGCGTCGATTGCACGGTCTAGTTGCTCACGAGAGTGCGCCGCAGACATTTGAGTACGGATACGCGCTTGACCTTTTGGTACAACAGGGAATGAGAAGCCGATTACGTAGATGCCTTTCTCTAGTGCTCGCTCAGCAAATTCTGCTGCCACTTTCGCATCACCTAGCATGATTGGAATGATCGCATGGTCAGCACCACCCATTGTGAAACCAGCGTCTTCCATACGAGTACGGAAGTGTGCTGCGTTTTCCCATAGACGGTCACGTAGGTCACCGCTCTCTTCTAGTAGGTCTAGAACGCGGATAGAAGCGCTTACGATTGCTGGTGCAACAGAGTTAGAGAATAGGTATGGACGAGAACGCTGACGTAGCCAGTCAATCACTTCCGCTTTACCAGACGTGTAACCGCCTGAAGCGCCACCCATTGCTTTACCTAGCGTACCTGTAATGATGTCGATACGGTCAACCACGTTGTGGTATTCGTGCGTACCTGCACCCGTTTTACCCATGAAGCCAACCGCGTGAGAGTCATCAACCATGGTCAGTGCGCCGTATTTTTCAGCTAGGTCACAAATAGCCGGAAGGTTCGCCACTACGCCATCCATTGAGAACACACCGTCAGTAACGATAAGAATGTGGCGTGCGCCTGCTTCTTTCGCAGCAATCAGTTGTTGCTCTAGCTCTTCCATGTTGTTGTTTGAGTAACGGAAGCGCATTGCTTTACATAGACGAACACCGTCGATGATTGACGCGTGGTTTAGTGCGTCTGAAATAATTGCGTCTTCTTTACCGAGAATGGTTTCAAACAGACCTGCGTTTGCATCGAAGCAAGAGGTGTAAAGAATCGTATCTTCTTTACCTAGGAACTTAGACAACTTCTGCTCAAGCTCTTTGTGGATGTCTTGAGTACCACAGATGAAACGTACTGAAGCCATACCAAAGCCGTGTTCGTCCATACCCGCTTTACCCGCTTCAATTAGCGCAGGATGGTTAGCAAGACCAAGGTAGTTGTTTGCACAGAAGTTTAATACTTCTTCACCGGTAGAGATTTTAACAGCCGCTTGCTGCTGAGACGTGATTACGCGCTCTGATTTGTAAAGACCTTCAGCCTTCACTTCTTCAATTTGCTGCTGAATCTGTTGGTAGAATGCAGAAGACATTTGAAATTCCTTCCTGGTTATTTTGGCGAGTATTTACTCGTTTAGAATTAGGTTGAGCCTTTATGTGACGGGCATCACGGGCTATCACTCATCAATTAATTGTAGTGTAATTCAAGGAAGGAAGAAGGATTATCCCTTAAGGTGGAAAAGCATTAATGAATCCAAGGCACGAATTCAATTAATGCTTTCCTATAATATTGTAATAAAAGGAGTTATAGCCCAGTTGGTTGTTTAAGTAGTGCTTCAAAGTCCTTAGCTGGTAACGGGCGGCTATAGTGGAAACCTTGCCCGAACTCACAGTTTAAGTCTTTTAGATAATCGACATGACGCTGTTCTTCAATGCCTTCAGCGACAATCTTAAGGTTCAGCGCTTTCGCCATTGCAATGATCACGTTGACGAGCTCACGATCGGAGTCGTTCTCGAACATATTTTGCATAAAGCTGCGATCAATCTTAAGGCGATCGAACGGGAATTTCTGTAAGTAACTCAACGCAGAATAGCCAGTACCAAAGTCATCGATGGTAAGCTTAGTGCCTAACGCTCTTAAGTTATTGAGCATGTCTAATAGCTCTGAGTCGTGGTTAAAGAGAAGGCTCTCTGTCACTTCAATATCGAACTTATCTGATGGAAGACCAGACTCCTCAAGGCTGTTCTTAATAAACGCAAGTAAGCGATCACAATACCTAAATTGAACACTGGAGAAATTCACAGAAACAAACAGCGGCGTCAGACTTTGCCATTGCGCCGCTTGGCGGCACGCTTGCTGGATAGCGAATTCACCAATTTGATGAATCAAGCCATTTTTCTCAGCAATAGAGATAAACTCTTCAGGATTTACGAATCCGTACTTCTCATCATTCCAACGCATTAACGCTTCTGCGCCAACAATTTTACCACTGCTCAGCTCAATAATAGGTTGATAATACAACTCTAGTAATTGGCTGGAGATGGCATTTCTTAGTCGATTTTCCAAATCCAAATAGCGTTGCAAGTCTTGGTTCATATTGTGGTTATAAAAGCAGAAGGCATCGCGTCCATCTTGCTTCACGCGATACATCGCCATGTCAGCACAGGCGAGGAGCTGCTCGGCATTATCTCCATCATCCGGAAATACAGACATTCCGACGCTGCTACTCAAGAAGAATTCATGGTTGTTCCATACAAATGGATCGTTAAACGCCGAAAGCACGCTTGAAGCAACGCGCTTCGCGGTGTCGTTATCAGGCAAGTCAGGAATCACTAATAAAAACTCATCCCCACCAATTCTCGCCAGTAAGTCTGTTTTTCTCGCGACTTGATGCAGTCGTTGAGCACTAAGTTTAAGGATCTCGTCGCCAACAAAGTGACCCATTGAATCGTTAATCTGCTTAAAGTGGTCTAAATCAATAAACATGACCAATACTTTTGAACCACTACGTGACGCTCTAATCAACTCCAAAGCCAGTCTCTCAGAACCGTAGCTACGATTAGGCAAGTTAGTCAACGTATCGTATTTAGCTTGGAAGGCGAGTTCTTTTTCAGACGCTTTTCGTCGTTCAATTTCGTTAGTTAGTTTTCGGTTCTGTTGAGAAAGTATGTCTTTTCGCTTTTTCTCTTCTTCAAGTTTAATTTTCAATTCAATTCTATTATTGTTTGTGATGAACGCATAACACAGCGCAATAACAACCATAACAGCAAGAATACTCAAACCGAGAATGAAGATCCGTGATGTAAAAATATCTCGCTCACTCAAAGGCTCAAACCAAGCCATAAGTTTGAAGTGATGTTTTTCAACAGGCACTTCAAAATATATCTTTCCATCAACGGCTTCAGATATTAAATAATTCTCATCTTTATTATGAGAAGACGTTTTATTTATTGTATCCCATACGACCATCTCAACGTCTTTTATTTTGAGCACCATCCGGCTATAACTGTCTTCGTGCTCTTGATTAGTGAGCTGATCAATAACAATGTTTTTATTGAGATCTGCAATTAGAAAGGCAACTGGCTTTCCAGAAAACTTAACTTGCTTGATGACTTGAATACGCACGTCGTCGTTATATCGAGTTGCACAAACCTCTTCGGGATGCCCATGTTGAGTCATTAAGGTTTGGATATCCATCTTATGCTCTATGTTGTCTTCAGAGCCCGTCGTGACAATCGTTGTGCCATCACTGCCTACCAGTGTGAGCTTTTTATAGATTTGGCTGCTATTAATTAACTTACCATCTATCTTTTCATCGAAACGACGCTTCAAGTTAATTAAACTCGCTCCTAATCCGTACTCCATTGACATGCCAGAGGCTAAATTAGCAAAGAATGTTTGTACTGTTTTATCTGTAGATAAATTATCAACATCTTCACTAGCAATGGTAAATAAATTATCGAGTGTGCTTGCGTAACTTTTTACTTTTAAACCAAGTTCCCTATGTTGGGATTCTTTTAATTTATTTTGCCCCAAACTTGTCACAACAATAAGCATAGCTAAATAAATAGAGACTAATATTGCGCTTATTGCAATAAATTTTTTACTGGATATTTTTTAACGGCCTTTTTCATCGGGTTTTCTTACTATCTTCTATGAAGTAATCGTTATAAAAGTAGTAAATAGATGGATAGTATTTTTTTACTAATTTTTCGTAGGTTCCATCTTTCTTTATTGAATCTAAATAACGATCAAATGCTTTGCGTAATTCCGGCGAGTTTTTACGGAATGCAACAGCCATTTTCTGATTTTCGGATACTGGACCAATGACTTTTATTTCACCTGGCCATTTTTCTAATGCAATTAACGTATCGGCGACGTCTAGTAATGTGCTTTCCGCATCATTTTTCATTATCGCTGGCACCATCTCATTAAGAAGACGAGCCCCATCAGGCAGTATGACTTTTGCGCCTGTGTCATATAAGTCATAAAGATTAGGGTCCAAGCAAGAGTGCTCCAACGCTAACACTTCGCGACCATGAATAAGCTGCTTGACGGTTTTTACATCTTCATCAACCGAACCACTTGGTTTAATCGGACTCAGCGTGGAATCTGTTCTGGAAACTAACCAAACGCCCGACGGGAAGTAATCTTGTGAAAAGTCTAAAACTTCAGAGCGCCAGTCAAGAATGGTAACGCCATTTGCGATCAAGTCACCCTCGATTGGAACACTTTCTCCCACAACAGCTTGCTTATTATGGTATTGAACATCTTGGCCCGTCAGCTTACCGACCATATCGCTCCACTGAGCTGGAACATATTGGTACTTAACGCCCAAAGACTTGGCAAAGCCTTTTACTATCTCTACATCTAAGCCAGTCAAGGTTTCCACTTCACCTTGTTCAATATAAGAAACGAAGTTAGCGTACGGCACACCAATATGGCGCAACACTCCGCGATCACGGATCTGTTGTAAGTCGTCTGACCAAGCGGAAGAGGACATAACAGAGGCCGCCATAAGCGCCATCGCCGCTAAAGTTCTTTTGAATGTTTTGACTGACATAATAATATCCTTACCTTTCACAAAGCGCCCAATAACGGGCGCTTGAGTGATAAACAACGATGTTAGAACGACGAGTAATACAAATTCGTCATCGCCACCACGAGCCCTTCAACATCCTGCTCGTCATGGAACAAGTGCGTGGAGATACGGAGTGCGTAAGTATCAAAGTCATCATCTTTATGCAGCTTAAAGCTGGTTGTTCGAATGATATAGCCATATTCTTCACGCAGACGATCTCTGAATTCAGTCAATATGTCTTCATTCGTCACATCAGAGAATGGGTTAACTGTGGTTAAGCCACTCGTTAAACCTTCCACGTTTGGCGAGTACATTTGGGCTTGTGGCAAGTACTCTTGTAGTAAGGTTTTACACAAACTACCAAGACTTAGAACACGTTCCTCAATGCGGTCACGACCAATCTCATCCCACATTTTGCAGCTATCAACTAACGCTTGTTTCGCAGGATAATTGTCGTTCCCGATGTACTGCATCTGTAATTGTTTGCCTAAGTAATCAGCATGAGAAAGTGAAGAGTTGATCAACCACAACGGGTTTTCACGATCACTCCAATACTCATTCAAACGATTGGCGTTATCACGTACGTACAAAATACCGGTTGCGCCAGGACCACACTGCCATTTGTGACCAGAACCTGCATAGAAATCACAATCCATATCATGGAAATCGAGGTCAAACATACCGACAGTATGCGCTCCATCTACAAGCGTAGGCACACCATATTCTTTCGCTAAAGCACAAATGGCTTTGGCTGGTAACGCCGTTCCCGTTTTATAGGTGATATGAGAGAACATGATGAGGCGAACGTTTTGATGCGCATCAAGCGCGTCACGGAAAGCTTGGATGTAATCTTGTTCAGAAACGTCTTCAGTACCGGTAAATACTGGTAGTTGAATTTCAACAACATCGACGCCAAAACGATGTTTTGCGACGTTCATCGGTGATGTTGCTGCCATATGCTCATGGTGCGTCGTTAGAATCACATCGCCTGGTTCAAAGTGTAAGCCGTTAATGATCGAACATAGACCATCAGTAGTATTGCGGCTGAGAATGATCTCTTCTGGGTTCGCACCAAAGCCAGGCGCTACTTCTTGAACCATCTCAGAGACATAAGGCCAAGAGCCAAATTTGCCCTTCATATCCCAAGGATATTTAGCCACCAACTTGTTGTTATGCTCGTAATCTTGAAGAACTTGTCTTGGCATAGAACCCGTTGTGCCAATGTTCATGTAAGTCGTACGTTTATCCAAAACGAACTGTCGTTGCACTTTACGCCAAAAGCGCTTATCGTGTTTTCTACCTAGCCCGCGGCTGCTCCAATCAATTTTCTGTTCTCGTGCTTGAACTGCGCCCGAGAAAGCGGAAGCACTCACACCAGCAACAACAGCTCCTGTTGCGCCTTTCAGAAAATTACGGCGGCTGCTATTAGTCTGAATAGATTCCTTGTCTTTCATCTTTTTCAATCCTTGTCGGAAATTAGCCATATTATTAATTTTAAGTGCGTAACTATCTGTTACTAAAACATTATTACCCATTAAAACCAGAGTTTAATTTTTTCCTCTGCCATTAAGTGACTTTAGTTCCAATTTTTTATCTTATTTGATGATATAAGCAACAGTTTGACCACAAACCTATAAACAACCATATTCACATTAAAATATTCATTAAATTGATTATTTTTTATAGAAGACAATTCCGACAACTTCTTTATAAAACAATTATGAGCTTTGTTATAAAGTCATTAAAAATTTAACTTTGCGTTAATTTAAAAATATTCAGGCTATTTTTTGATTGACGTCTATTCTTTTTATATCTGAACAATCTCAATATGTTAAGTCTTAATAAAGGAGAACTGGTTTCGCAGATAGATACCAGTTTAAGACCATAGAGTGAGACACATCACTCTCTGACATAAACCCACCGCTCAACAGACATAAGGAAGAGAAGTTTTCACTAATATGTGCTTGAGCGTACAACCAAAAAGAAGGAAGTCCCATGTTAAAAGGATTGCTATGCATTTCAGTTGCTGCCACTCTCGTAGCCGCTCCTAATGTACTTGCGCAGACTGTCGCGATGACCGATCTCAACAGCAAGAAGAGCGCTGGCACCATTGAGATTTCACAAAGTGACTATGGCGTGGTATTTATGCCTCAGTTATCAGGTTTGTCATCAGGGGTGCACGGCTTCCATGTTCACACCAAACCATCGTGCGATAGCGCGGAGAAGAATGGCAAAACCGTCCTTGGCGGTGCAGCAGGTGGTCACTATGACCCCAGCAACACAGGGAAGCATGGCTACCCTTGGACCGATGACAATCATTTAGGCGACCTGCCTCCACTCTATGTGGACATGGATGGCAATGCCAATCAGCCCGTTGTCGCGCCTCGCCTAAAATTATCAGATTTAAAAGGCCGAGCATTAATGATTCATGCTGGCGGCGACAATCACTCCGACCACCCCGCTAAATTAGGCGGCGGCGGTGCGCGCGTTGTATGTGGCGTTATTAAGTAGTCATTCGATAAGCCAAATTCGCGCTTCTCCTCAGGCAGCGAGAAGTGCGAATTTTTGTTGATACTCAGTGTCCGTCTCACACGTCTCTAAGTAGCTGTGGTGCAACATTAAAATTGACTGCACTATCTTTGTACCAATTCCTAATGCGCCACCGACGGCATCTTTATCAATTCGGTTGACAAAAGTGAACAGGATTCGCGACTTATCCTCACTCAAATGCGCTTGGCAATGCACTTCCGAGCCGATTGGGCTGTGGCGCAACGCATTTTCAAGCAGGTTCAATACCAACCGCTCTAAGAGTCCTTTATCACCCACAGTTTGAATCTCGCTATCGATATCCACTTTCAACACCACTTCTTTACGAGAAAACTGGCTCTGCATCGTCTCGGCACATTCTGCCATCAACGCGCCAAGATCTATGGGGCGGTATTCGTAGTTTGGCATTGGTTCCTCTTTACGCGCGGCGTCTAATAAAGAATGCAATTGAGTTGAGAGCTTCTCACAATTTCGGAAAGCGACCTCAATCAAAGGATCGGATTCCGGATGCTGCAAACGCCACGTTTCCAGATAGCCAAGCACGCTCGATAACGGCGTTTTTAAATCATGACTGAGCTGCAACAAGCTCTGACGACGATGAGAAGACTGATACTCCAACTGTAAAAACTGCTGCTGAATGTGCTTCGCCATCATCTGATAAGAGTGTGCAATCGGCACGAGTTCCGGCACTTGGTGAGTAAAGTCAGGTTGCAGGTGAAAATCATGTTCGGCTTGCTGTTGAAGTTGCTTGGTCACGCGCTCAATCGGGTTCAATAGGCTACGTTTGACCAGCACATAAGCCCCGAGAGCAAAGCCTAAAATGGACACTAAGACCAATCCTGCCAGCGCGATGTAAGGGGTATCGACTTGCGCATTGGCAATGGCGTCATGTCGGGTACTGCCAATCACCACATAGAGATAACCGACCGTAGAGCCTAATTCCTCTATCGCCGCAACAGAAAACACTTTGTGTTCACCGCGATTACGAGGATCTTCGCCTAAGATGGGAAGCGGTTCGTTGTTTAAAAATTGCTGAATGGGGTTCAGATCCACCGAGTCCATAAGCTTTGCCCCATCTGGCGCAGCATGGGTGGTGATATTGCCTTGGCTATCGAGGAAATAGATTTCAAAATCAGGGCCGATCAGCATAAGGGTATGAAAGATCGACTTGAGCGCTTTAGGGTTGTAATCCGTACCAATCATCAGCGGATTATCGTCACGCATGTGGCTGGCTAGTTCTTTATGCAGGCTTTGCTTAGTGCGTAACTCAATGGTTTCTTTTTGCCAATTGTAAGTCAGTGCAATCACCACCGCCGCAAGACAGAACCACAAGCTAGTAAATACTACCAAGCGAGATTTGAAGCTCATCCTATCGCCTCCTTAAACAGCGGTGTTTTTGAAACACCCGTGATGATTGAAAAATGACGGTGAAACAACTGCCAACTTACTGTCTGGCTTGATGTTTTGACTTGCTTTTTTGCATTAGCGTCTTGGCTGAAACTTATACCCAACGCCCCACACGGTTTGGATGAAGTGATGATCTGAATCAGACAAAGACAATTTGCTGCGTAAACGGTTAATGGTGCTACACACCGTGTGGTGATAACCAGAATGACTGGTGTTCCATACGTGATCGAGCAATTCATCTTTACTGTAGACTCTGCCCGGACGAGTCGCGAGAAACTGCAGCAAAGTAAACTCTGTCGCGGTAAGAGTGACATCCTTGTCGTTTAGGGATACTTGGTGCAACTCCGGAATGATTCTCAGCGGACCAAAATCCATCGCATCGTCGAGGGCTTCATTTGCTACTTTGACTTCTGCGGTTTGGCTGACTCGGCGCAGCACGTTTCGCACTCGCGCTTGGAATTCTAATACGCTAAATGGCTTGGTAATGTAATCATCCACTCCCGCTTCTAAACCGTCAACCTTGTCCATTTCACCGTCTCTGGCTGTCAACATAAGCACAGGGCTCCAATCTTGTTGCTGACGCAAATAATGGCAGATGTCTAGGCCATCACCATCTGGCAAACCTCGGTCAAGGATCAATAAATCAAAGGGGTGTTGCTGATATTGTGCTTTAGCATCGGCGACATTTGTGGCTCGCGACACTTGGTGTCCTTGAAACTTAAGATGCATCTGAACCAGTTCTGCCAAATCATCGTCATCTTCCACCAGTAAAATCTTCGCCGATAAATAGCTAGCTTGTCGTTCCATGATCCTTTCCCTAACTTACGTAAAGCCACTCTGCACATGACCGGAACAAACTAACATTTCTTTCATATCACCAAGTGCTCCCTTACTGCTATATTCAGCGAGTATCACCTTAGGTAATAAAAAGGTTCCGATGACGCCATAAGGGATAAAGCGCTTTGGAAAGGAGACGTCATCGGAGCCTGTGTTACTCGACTCGAGTGATGGTGACTTTCGCACCTGGGTTCAAGAAACGATGGTTCGCAGAAAGTGCTGAGGTTGCTAATCCATCATCTTGGCTAACAACACCCGCATGGAATGCAACAACGTCACTGCTGTCATTACGAGCGGCATTGAAGCCCTCACCGCCACCTGCTGGGCCTGGAATGGTTGCGGCAAGCTCATCGTTCAGTTCTGTGCCAGAATCCCAAACGTTCATTCTCATTTCATAACTTTCTCCCACTGCAAGCGATTTGAGCGATAGCCCAGTTTCGCCAACAAAGGCATCGTTAGTATTCACGAACATAGACGCCACAGACAAGTAACCGTAACGACGAGGGTCAACCGTAATGGTGACTTCGTCCGAAGCACCCGGCAACACCAATCCATTACCTGAAATACCTTGGTAAACACTGTCATTGCTGTTCATCAACTCAATCAGCTCGGCGTTACTACCGCCTTCGGCAAGATGCTCAAGTTCAACAGATGCCGCTTGGCCAATTTCAAACAGTTGGTAGTCACCATTGTGAGTGAGTACCGCAAGCGGAGACATTGGTTGATTCGCAGTCAAGTTCGCCACGTTGACGGTGTAGCTGTACGATTTCACTACGTCGTTATCATCATCGCTTGGACAACCGGCGAGCAAACCGACTGAAGCTGCTACTAGTAAGATTCTGACTTTCATACATCCCCCTTACTTCACAACGATTGTGATGGTTGCAACTGGGTTTAACCAACGATGGCTGCTGCTGTCTAGGTCACTGATGCCGCCGGTTAGATCACTATCACCAAGGTTACCCGGATGCACGTGGACTTTATCGTTAGTTACCGTTGCTTCAACGCCTGTGCCGCCAGTACCAAAGGTAATGAAAGGTGGGTTTGGCATGCTAGACGCAAGTTCATCGTTCGCTTCTGTACCGGCATCGTAGCTTCTTAGCGTTGCTCGGTATGTACCCGCTTCAGTTGGAATCTTCCAGCTATCTAGACCGACGAAACCATCATTGGTTGGCAGCAACATAGCGCTCAGAGAAAGATATCCGTGGTCACCACTGTCCAAGGTGAAGGTGGTTGCAACACCTGGATTCAAAATACCACCAGCAGGATTCTCAACCACCGCACCACCAGCGTTAGCAATCACACTAGCAAGACCAGAGATATCACCGCCTTCTGCAATTGCTTCTAGTTCTGGCGTTGCCGCTTGACCCGTTCTGAACATTTGAAGATCAGAGCCATGTGCGGCAACAATAAGTGGCGTAAAGTAGATGCCTTTGGTTGCGTTTGTCACGGTGATTTCCAATTGCGCCGCATTCACTGATGCTGAGCCTAGTGCCATAGCGACTGAAGTCATGACGAGTCCGAGTTGGGTACGTTTTTTCATTGTGATTCCATCCTTTAATGAGGGTTGAACTACCCAAGCCCATATGTGTACGGCTTTACTTCTTTGTTCGTTACTTGAGTAGGTTAAGCATTACGTTTCGAACGTTTTGCGTTCTTGCCTCTAAGAATGACGAGCAAATCTATCAGTAACTTCATCGAATTCTCATAAAATTCTCACAAGTTCTGTTCGAATTCTGTCAGCAGCATTTTTTTACTCTTAATCAGCTATTTACACTTCGCGCTTTCCCCTCCTAAAATGCAGTATTCCCTGTTTAAATCACGATTCTCACCATGATTCATAACGTTCTGTCTGCCTACTATGGCGAAATTTACGGCATCGCTTTTTTCAACCACTACTTGAGCCATTACACCCAAAGTGAACAACAAACACTGTGGAAAACCTTGATTGAAGTGGAAGAGCTAACCGCAGAAAAGCTCAAACCTGTACTGCTGACAAATGGCATGAATATCGAAAGCCGACACCAAGAGATGTTTGATAAAGGCTTGGCAGATGCAACCAAGTGGATTGGTTTACCATGGCAAGAGTTGGTGGCGACTCTTCTGAAGTGGGTAGAACCTTATGAGGTCAAATATCGAGAGTGGCATGAAGAAGTGAAAGCTTCACAGCAGTATTCAACCGCTGAGCGAGAAGCTATCGAGTTGATTGCAGACCACGAAACGGCCATTTATCACTGCTGGCAGCAACACCATACTGGTGAACCTGGCTTGCCTGCACTCAATGCATTTTTGGCAAAATATCGTTAAAGCGAGACGGTGACACTTGAACCTCGTGAAACCGTACCAGACAATATCGTTATTCCGCTGCGCAGAACTGAACAATTATGGTTAATCCAAAACTCATTGCCCTACTTCCTGATCTTGCTTCGTTTATCTTAGTGGTAAACGAAGGCAGTTTTACCGCTGCAGCCAAACAACTCGGCGTGACGCCATCGGCTTTAAGTAAGTTGATCACACGATTAGAGCAAGCCCTCTCGGTGAAACTGTTTGAGCGCACGACTCGTAAATTGATCATCACTCAAGCTGGGCAAAAGGTTTACGACCAAAGTATCGCAATGGTGAATGCCGCGCAGCAAGCCGTTGAGTTATCTGCAGAAGATCATGCCGAGCCAACAGGCGCACTCACAGTGGCAGCCCCTGAAGCATTTCTTAATTCGGTGCTTCAACCGTTTGTGTTGCCATTCCTAGAACGTTATCCAAATATTCAGCTTAAGCTGCGTGCAGCAGATGGTGAGATTGATCTGTTCCGCCAAGGTATTGATGTCGCATTTAAGCTCACCGACAAACCCGATGAGAATCTGGTACTCAAAGAGATCAGCAAGACCAACCTTGTTTTGTGTGCCTCTCCAGATTACCTCACCAAACACGGTATGCCTGAACACCCAACCGAGCTTGAGCAGCACGACTGTATTTACCTTGCCGAGAACGACAAAGACAACATCTGGTCATTCTTTAAAGAGGAAGCCTTTCATTCGATTGCAGTAAGTGGACGCTACGCCGTCAACCACTCTCAAATGCGCTTGAACGGGGTTAAGTCTGGCTTGGGAATTGGCATCTTCCATGACTTCGTGATCAAAGACGCGTTAGAGCAAGGTGAAGTGGTGGAGGTATTGCCGGATTGGATGATCAAGAGTAACTACCATGGCGCTATCGCGATGCAGTATGCGCAAACCAAATACATGCCTGCTCGTCTGCGCGTGTTTATCGACTTCGTCAAGGAGCATTTAGTCTCCGAAGACACTAACCATGTTTGAGGATACGAGCCATGTTTAATGCTATTCATCACGTCGCAATCATTTGCAGCGATTACTCAAAGTCAAAACGCTTTTACACTAAAGTGTTGGGATTAAAAGTCATTGCTGAAAATTATCGTGAAGCCAGAGACTCCTACAAGCTTGACCTCGCTTTACCTGACGGTAGCCAAGTTGAACTATTTAGCTTTCCGGACGCACCAGAGAGACCGAGCTTTCCTGAAGCTCAGGGGTTACGCCACCTTGCTTTTCAAGTGGATGATGTCGAGCATGTTAAAGAATATTTAGAGGCGAGAGAAATTGAGGTAGAGCCCATTCGCATCGATGAATTTACAGGCAAAGCGTTTACCTTTTTCAAAGATCCAGATGGCTTGCCGCTAGAAGTTTATCAACGCTAACTTTGGTGGGGCACGAGGAACTGGCGTTTCAAATCGTACACTTAGAGCCAAAAAAGTGTAGCTTTCAGAAATGACCAAGCTCAGTTGTGGAAGTATTGGTGTAGTTGGAAGTGTTTCGTGATGAAAAGTCGAAAAGTGGCTAAAAGGACACGGTTTGCCTTTATGGCTGACGGCATTGTCACTTTCTTCGATTTGAACCAATTCAAAACCATTAAGCGTACATAGCGTCGCCCACACGCCCATGCTGTTACCATGAGCATTGATAACAGGCATCAGCGTCACTAGCACCCAACTTAGAGCACTAGCAAATAGCATGGAGCGATAAAAAGGAATTAATCTACGCATAACGGTGACTTAACAAATTTAATTCAGCGTAACTAATTCTGAGTGCTAGCTCAAAAACAGGATCAATAAGTGGTTGCCACCTCACAGCTTTTCTTCAATAACGCAATTGACAGACACAAAAAAGCCCACCAAAACGGCAGGCTATTTTCATATTCTATTGTCAGCTTTTATCGCGATTAGCCGAACAGCTTACTCCAAATACTTGGGTTACGCTTGTCATGGTATTCTTCACGTAGGCTATCAATTTCACGTAATTGTGTTTTCGCGTCTTGCAGGTTACCAGCGTCTAAGTCTGCCTCAATCTTGTCTAACGTTACCGTTAGTTTATTAAAGCCTTCTAAGTAGGTATCGAATTTCTCTGGTGGATAGTTACCGCGCTTAGATTGCTCGACGATTGCTTGCAAGCTATCAATTGCAGACTTCATGGTTTCAACATCCGACGCTTCTGCCGCCTGTTTGAATTCCATCTTCATCTGCTTCATGTTTTGTTTTAAATCAACCGCTTCCGCCATTGCGTATGTTGAGCCAAACGCAATCGCACACCCTAGGGCTAAAGGACGTAACATTTTCACTTCTCCATTTATAGTGCCGAATTCTGTGTCGGCTTTATTTACCCAAGTAACCCACGCCATAAAAGGCGACAAACTAGCTTAGTTGAGTATTTCCGGGTCGCAGTGTAAAGCAATCTTACGCCAGGTGCATACCTAAAATGTAATCAAGTTTATGCGTTGCGAATGTCGTCATACTCTGGAATTGGCTTACGGCCTCTCAGAGCTAAGAAAGACAAAAACTGCTGAGTGGTGTGAGTAATCACTTTTTTGTTATCGATACCCACTTTATCCATTAGCTCTCCAACCAAATCCAGATTACCAACATCATGGCAGAAATGTGCATCACTTCCTGTTGTGAAGAAGACACCGAGATCTTTACCGATTTGTGCAATCTCGTGGCAACGGTCTACGCTACCCACTCGGCTATTCCCTTTTAGCGTGGTGTTATTGATTTCAATCGCAACATTATGCTCTTTCGCGCACGTTAAAACGGCCTGAAAATCAAAGTCGAAATTTGGATTCCCAAGATGGCCAAGCGCATCAATACGACCGCTTTGAATCACATTAATGAGCGCTTCCGTATGAGTTTCTTTGTTTGCAGGACGAAAAACAGGTTCATGGAAACTTGCAATAACCCAATCTAGGTTACGATCGACACTCAGCGGAATATCGATGTCGCCTTCGGTATTAAGAATGTTGGATTCCACACCCCGAATGATCGCGATACCGTCTAAAAATCGAGGCAGGATTTTTTGGTTGGAGAAAAACCAGTAATGCGGCGCGCCCGGCATTGATTCTGCGTGATCGGTAGTACAGAACATATCCAAGCCGTTCTCTTTCGCCAATTTTGCATTTTCAATCAAGGTGCTGTACGCATGACCACTGGCGTACGTATGTGTATGGGTATCAACTTTAAATTCCATCATCCACTCTCTTAGGTGCGCTATCTTGCGTGCTATTGTATACCTACACGTGACGTACCGTCAGCCCAAGATGAGTATCAGACTTAAGCTTGCTCCTCACTGATGGCTTTTATTAGGGGCAACGCTTTTTCCCATCCGTGATTAAACATAGAAACAAAGTCGCTGTGCGTATGAATGGTGACATTGAGTAACAAACGATCACTATTGGTGTCGATCTGATAGATCTCTCGTGATCCAATCCACTTAGATGCTAAATCCCCATCCAATTGCTGCCTATTATCCGGATTAAAAATAGCAATGTGATGAAATTCAAGACGCTGTTGCGGTTGCACGATATCGATAGTCGCTCGCGTTCCGCCCATATCGGGATCAAAAAAAGTGATGTCTTGCCCTTCTTCCCATATCCCATCAAATTGAGACTGGGGTGAGAAAGCCTGTGCCCAGCGTTTGTATAACTCAGCATCAGTTAGCACTTCCCACACCCGTTGCGGTGTAGCTGAAATCTCAACGTAATAATTTAGCGTAAGCATTATTTCTCTCCCTGAACCTTTCTTGACGCTAGTTCATTGTCAGAAAAAATCAAACCTCACCTCTGATTTGCCTTACTTAATCCTCTATTTTCCGACAGGCTAAGAAGTTCTCGCTTGTAACCTACCACCACGATGCGCCGTAAAGCGAACCCAACATGTGTTTAGTATGGTTGCGAGCACGATTAAACTCATCCCTATAATTTGGCTTTGACTCATTCGGTCATCGAAAAACGCACTCTGCCAAACCGCGGTGAACAGTAGGTTAGTAAAAATAAGTGGTGCAAGTTGAGAGCCGCTGCTTGCCAGTTGATACGCTTTGGAGCGGAAAACTTGGGTGTTAATGATCATCAGGGACATCACACCGAGCCACAGCATATTAGAAGAAACAGTAGATTCCATCACATTGGCTTTGAGTAAAACATCGATGTCGTTAAACAACGTTAGCGGTAACAGAAATACGGCAGCAAACCCAAACGCCCAAAAGTTGATTTCTAATGGCGACATATCAGTTTTACTCACTTTATATAGCGTAAGCTGAGAGCCGGAATTGAAGAGTCCACCAGCTAGACCGAGTAATAAATCCGAGCGCCAAGTAAACTCCCCATCAACTCCCGCCAACATAACCACTCCAGTAAACGCCATTGCTAAAGCCGCCAATGTTGAAACGCGAATGTGGCCTCCCATAAACAGCTTTTCAACCAAAGGAATAAATAATGGGCCAGTGGCAAACAATACCACCCCTTCTACCAGCGTTAACGTTTGTAGTGACTCGATGAAACACAACTGTGATAAGCCGATACAGAAGGCGCGAAGCAAAATCGATTTTAACGTCCCAGCTTTAGGAAAGGTAAGATTTTTGAAACGAAGTAAGACAAGCAAAATAAGTGCAGGAGCCAAAAAGCGTAAGAAACTAAACAGTGTGACGGAAAGTTCACCTGTCAACTGCTTTGCTAACAACCCAGTAACAGATAAGCTTAACGTAGACATCAGCATGAAAAGGATAGATTTATTTACTGCATTCATTCGATACTCCTTAATATATGGAGTATTTTATGAGATATCACTTATTGTAAATAGCGAGTAATATTAACCATTAATGTAAGAAAAACTTACAGGTTAACTTATCTCTCATCATGTTATGGTTTCTAAAATATGCGTAAATTAGTCCCTCTAAAATCCATCTATGCATTTGTCGCTGTGGCGGAATCTGGCAGCATGACAGAAGCAGCGCAGATATTAAGTGTGAGTCATTCGGCGGTGAGTCAGGCGATAAAATCACTGGAGACTCAGGTCAACAAACCTCTGTTTGATCGCGTAGGCAGACAAGTTCAACTTAATGCTGACGGTAAAAAATATTATCGAAAGGTTGCGCCAGCTTTAGAACAAATTGTCGATGCCACAGAAGCGCTAATCCAAGACCAAAACTTGCAACGTATTACGCTTAATATGGTGAATTCCTTGGCGCTGCATTGGTGGATTCCGCGAATGTCGAGTTTGCAGGACTTTGCTCCGCAATTAGACGTTCGTTTATCCAACCTGTCTGGCAGGTTTAATCTAGAGCAAGAAGGTATCGACGCAGCACTCGTGCATGGAAACACCGAGGAATGGCAAGATTATTACTGTGAAAAGCTTAGTGAAGATGAACTGGTTTTGGTGTGTAGCCCTGAATTGATAGCTAAGACGAAAGACTCAAATATCGCTCAACTGTTAAAGCAGTATCCCATCATTGAAGTCACTAACGAACGAAGAAAAAATGACTGGAACGTGTGGCAGAATGCGACTGGCGTCCTGCGACCTAAAAGCAAAAAACCAATCACTTTTAATATGTCGATACAAGCCGTGCAGGCGACGACTCGTCGTTTAGGCTTATTGGTCACTCATCGCTTGTTTGTGAAAGATGACATCAAATATGGCCAGTTAATCGAGCTGGGTAAACCCGTCATTAATCCTAACCAACAGTTTTACTTTGTTTGCCCACCACACAAGCTAAAGCTGGAATCGTTTCACCTTCTGCGCTCGTGGTTGCAACAATCATTCAATTAAAGAAACCTTTTGTTAAGCACATTCATTGAAAAATTAGTATAAAGTTAGAAAGAGCACTTTTCATCCAAGGATGGTTTATGAAGCGGTATCAAATATGGTTAAGCGTACTCTGCCTCGCAGTACCCATGAGTGCAGTCGCTGAAAGTGAAGACGCTCATTCAGAGCAAGGTATATCAACGGCAATCATTGGCGGCCAGCAAGCCACTCAAAATCAATTGCCCTTTTTCGCACGACTCATTCTACACAAAACTGGCGCTAATCAATTTGCCAACATCTGTGGCGGAACTGTTGTTAATGACCGCTTCATTTTAACCGCCGCTCATTGTGTAGAGCCGAGTGTTTTTTCTGACGGATGGACAATCAATGATCTGCGAGTCTTAGTAAAAAACCCGACAATGAACGATGTGTTTGTTGAGGAATTCAAAGATGTTCGCTCTATCACTATTCATCCAAATTACGAGCCTAGTGATTTATGGATTAATGATATCGCCGTACTTGAACTTACCCACCCGATCACCGACAACGTTCAATCCATTACGTTGCCGCAAGATTTTGGTGATTACAGCAGCCAATCGGTTTATCAGATATTCGGTTTAGGGCAAACCTCGACCAACGATGAAAATGGACCAAATTATTTGCGATGGGCGGAAGTAAAACCACTCACTGATGCGCAATGTGCTTCTTTAGTGACCGGGTTTAATGCTCAAGAAAGCTTATGTGCCAATGGGTTTCCTGAGCGCAGTTATACCGGTATTTGCAGCGGTGACTCTGGTGGCCCTCTCACCTATCAAGACAATAACGGAATGTATCAACAAATCGGTATTGTAAGCTATGGTTCTTCTGTTTGTGAATCCGCTGCGATTCCGAGTGTGTTTACTGAGGTTCTAAATTACACAACATGGATTGAAGCCCAAACCAGCTCGGGAGTGAAGACTCGTTACAATGCTCTCTTAGCAAGCACAGAAGATTATCATAGTGAAGGTGATTCCGGCTTTGAACCAGAAGATACCAACACATCTGGCTTTGAGGATAATGGCAGTAGTGGTGGCGCACTTGGCGCAGGGATGATCATGCTTGGAGGCTGGTTTGGTTGGCTAAGACGCCGAAGAAATTATTCGCGCTCCAAATAGCTTCGATAAGACATCATAATATCTTGCGCTTAACACGAGAGTTGATAATGTCTTCTATTATTTTTTGCTCTTTTTTCGCTTTTTCATAATTTTGCTTAGTACGCCATCGTTCGAGCACTTTTTCTAACCCTTGAACACGAGCGTGTTTGTGCTCCAGCGTTTTTTGTACAGACGCGCATTCCGCTTGCATGACGGCTTGTTCATGCTCATGGTGGCGAAGCATTTTTTGCAGCATTTGATCGACACGATTAAAGTTCATCAGCGCTGCGCTTGTCAGTGTTGGAACAGTTCTGGTTGATTGTCCCGCATGGCCTTTCAATGCTGACAATTGTTCCAACTGCATTGAAAGATGGAAGTGACGTTGACGCATAGCATCAAGTTGTTGACCCACACGATCACGTTGCTTTTCTTCCATTTGTTGCAGCTTACCCACTGCTTTTAACTTGGATTTCATCTCAACGATACCACTCCCATTTGGTTAAGCACTTTGAAAAAGCTGCGCGAGCTCGGTCAAACTGGTTGGGTAATCCACTGACTCATTGGCGGCTTGTTGTAAATACGCGCGTAAGTTTGGATACATAGCAACAGATTGATCTAATTCAGGATCTTGCCCCGGTTGATAGCCTCCTAACGGCAGTAATTCTTTCACCTGAAGATAGTTGGAGTACATCTGGCGGAAATTATTCGCGATCGTGCTATGCGCCTCCTGTGTACAGGTGCTCATACAACGGCTGATAGACGCATTAATATCAATGGCAGGATAGTGCCCTTGCTCGGCAAGTTGACGCGATAATACGACATGCCCATCTAAGATAGCACGCGCAGAATCCACGACAGGATCTTGCTGGTCGTCCCCTTCCGCCAACACGGTATAAATTGCGGTTAGGCTACCGTGCTGATTTTCACTGTTGCCCGCACGCTCAAGGAGTTGCGGTAACACGCTGAAGACAGAGGGCGGATAACCGCGAGATGCCGGAGGCTCGCCAAGCGAAAGAGCGATTTCACGCTGTGCCATGGCGTATCGAGTGAGAGAATCCATCAACAACAGAACATCTTTGCCTTGGTCTCGAAAATACTCGGAAACGCGATGACAAAGCAGTGTCGCTCTTAACCTCATCAGCGGGGATTCATCAGCAGGAGCCGCGATGATAATCGCCTTCTTGCGCGCCTCTGGGGTTAAGTTTCGTTCGATGAACTCGCGTACCTCTCGGCCTCGCTCACCAATAAGACCGACCACAATCACATCGGCTTCGGTGTTTTTGGTGATCATCCCCATTAAAACACTTTTACCGACACCACTGCCCGCCATTAAGCCAATGCGTTGCCCTTTTCCGACGGTCAAGAGTCCATTGATTGCGCGCACCCCAACGTTGAGTGGGGTATCAACAGGACGTCGCTTCAAAGGGTTAATCGGTTTTGGTTCAAGTGAAACACGATCTCCCCCTTTTAGCGGTGCCCCGTCATCCAACGGCTCACCTAAACCATTCAGCACTCGCCCTAACCACTGAGCACTTAACTGCACGGTACTGTCACCGTCCAGAGGAATGACTTTCGCACCAGCAAATAAGCCACCTAAGCGCCGAATAGGCATTAGGTAAGCAATAGTGTGCTCAAACCCCACCACTTGCGCTTCGATCATGTCGCCTTCTGCGGTTTCTACGAGACAGCGCTGCTCCAGTTTAAACCGGCACCCAACGGCTTGTAACATTAAGCCGTTTACTTTAATCAAGCGCCCTGTCACGCGAGCAACAGGGATTGAATCGAGCGAAGCCAATGCTTCGCTCAAACGCTCACTCAATAGCTCATGGCTTAAGGTATTACTCATGCTCTGATTCTACCTGCGGAATACTAACTTCATCCAAAAGGTGTTGTTTTACATTGTCCATACAGGCTTCTAAACGAGAGTCGCAACTTGCATCCGCCTCTGCATCATCGGTCACTAGTTGACAGCCACCAATCGGAAGTTCCGTATTAGCCACCAGTTTCCAAGATTGTGGTAGATCAGCATTAATGTGAGTAATTCGTTCTAAATCCTGCGGATTTAAATGCACGGTTACGGTTTCCGCTTTGCCTGGCATGGCAGACAATGTCTCATCCACCAAAGCAAGGATCTGTTGAGGCATTAAAGTGAGCTCAGCACGAATCACTTGCTGAGCCACTTTTTGTACCAGCTCACAAATCATATGGCGTTGCTGTTGCTCTTTTTCGTCTTGCCAGCGAGACAGCGCATGAAAGAGCTCGTTCACGGGTTTCGCCGCCTCTAGAAAACTCTGTTTTCCTGACTGCTCACCAGACACAAAGCCTTTTTGGAAGCCTTCTTTTTGCCCATCTAGCAGACCTTGTTGCTTACCCTGCTCGATACCTTGACGTAAGCCTTCCTCATGCCCTTGCTGTAAACCTTGTTGAAAACCGGCTTCAAGCTGTTGTTGAATATCAACTTGCGGCTCTTGCCAACCCTGGTTATCTAGCCCGAATTCGTCTTCTATAGCCTTAGGCTGCGCCAAAGGCGGAAAACGGTGCAAACGGTATCCACTCGGCGGCAGTCGCATCGTACTTGATTTTGTCTCTACCATGACGTTACTCCACCGTTGGCTCTTCATAAAGAAGCAACTGAACTTCACCAGATTCATCCAACTCACGTACCATTTGCATGATGTCTTGACGCGCTTTTTGAACACGACTTAGCGCAACAGCCCCGCGCGCTTCCATATCGTCTTCCAGTGCTTTCACCATACGCTGAGGCATAGAACGTTTAATGGCTTGCTGTAACGTAATTTCTGAACCTTTGAGTGCAACTGCCCACAATTCTAGTGGGATCTGCTGCACCAGCATGTCCATGGTTTCTTCACGCTGACGACCAAGAACCATAAAGTCGAACATATTCTCTTCAATGGCATTAACGACATCTTCATCATGCAACTTCAGCATTTCCATCAACGACCCGCGATCACCTTCAAAGCGGTTAATGATGTCAGCAGCTTGCTTGACACCAGATAGCGGTGTGCTTTGGCTTGCAGATACTTTTTCAATGCAGCGCTCAACGAGCTCATGCAAATCAATAGCAACTTGATGATCGATGTCTTGCAGCTGAGCAATTCGGAACAAGATTTCGTCATGGTAATCTTGTGGCAGGTGCTTCAACACCGCTGAAGAGCTATCAGCTGGCAAATAGGCAAGAAAAATCGCTTGCATTTGCGGGTGCTCATTCACAATGAAACGAGCAAGCGTTTCTGCTTCTACCCACTGTAAGCGCTGCATATTGTTGCGAATTTCATCACCATACAGCGTATTCAGCAGCCCTTTTGCCAAATCATTACCCAATGCTTTACGTAGCGTATTAGACAAATATTCTTTAGAAGCTCCACGAATGCCACTGTGCTCACGAAAGTCTTCAAAGAAAGTTTGAATAACGCCGCGAGCGGAATCGCTCTTAATGCCATTCAACTTCGCCATTGCACGAGTCACCCGCTGGGTTTCATCACGGCTAAAGTGCTGTAAAACCTTCGCAGCGGCATCCTCGCCCATGCCTAATAGCACGAGCGCGGTTTGTTCTACATAACTAAGCGTCTGCTTTGATGGAACTGTGTTCATTGATGTTTACCCATTGTTTCAGTATTTCGGCTACGCGCTCTGGCTCTTCATTGGCAATAAGCTGTAGGTGTTTCAATTGAATCTCTAGTGGCGAACCGGCTGGAGGCAGCATGTCGCTGTTTACATCTAAGCCGGAAGAGGCTGAGATACCTTTTTCTGATAGACGGCGATCAAGCACTTCTTCATGCTCACGCTCTTCACGCGTTTGCAGGTTGTCATAATCAGGCTCTTCTTGCGGCTCTGCAAAGTCTAACTCTGGTACTGGCTTATCAACGCAACGCCTGTGAGGTGCATGATCAATGGGCGTAGTACGAAGAAGATCATCGCCAAGCCTAACAAACCACCGATAACGTAACGTATTGGCTGCTGTACTGTAGGGTCTTGCCACCACGGCAGCGCAGGAGGCGCATCAATTTCAATTGGAGTGAAGTTGAAACTCATCAAGCTTAAGCTGTCACCTCGTGCCGCAGAAATACCGACAGCATCCATGATCATATTTGAAATCTGCTCTTTATCTGCTTCACTCCAAGCAACACCATCCGGAGAGGCTTTCGAGTTCAACAGTACCGACACGCTCATTTTCTCAATTTGACCTTGTTGGTATTGAGTACGACGAACACTACTCCCCACTGCATACTGACGGTTTACTTCAGAGCGTGCGTTGGTGTTTTGGCTATCGTTCGTTTCTACTTCTTCACCAGTTACCGGCGGTTGGTTGCTTAGAGAACCTGGTACGCCTAGCGCAATTTGGTCAACTGAGTTGTTGTGAATGGTGTGCTCGTTACGTACGACAGGTGCGTTATCCAAAATCTCTTGCGTTTCTTCAACTTGGCTAAAGTCCATATCAGCAGCGACTTGCACACGGAAGTTACTCGGACCCACAATTGGCGTAAGCATGTCTGCTGCGCGTTGAATGATCTGCTTCTCAACGTTCTTTTGATATTCAAGGTATTTTGCATTGACTTTACCTGCTTCCGCCGAAGCAACATCTGCACTGAGTAAACGGCCATATTGGTCGATAACAGATACAAATTCAGGCTTCATCGCCGTCACGCTACCAACCACTAAGTTGATGATTGCTTCAACTTGCTCAGACTTGAGGTCTTCGCCAGGTTTCAGCTCAAGCATCACTGACGCTGAAGGGTTCTCGCTGTTTTGACGAACAAATAAGGTTTGACGAGGAATAGCTAAGTGAACACGCGCATTCGCCACTGAATTCAGAGACATGATAGTGCGTACTAACTCACCTTCTAAACCATGACGGTAACGCGCCGTTTCCATAAATTGGCTTGTACCGAGAGAGCTGTCTTCTTTAAGCGAATCCAAACCTGTCGGCAGTTTGGCTTTAACACCTTTTGACGCAAGCAACATGCGAACTTTCGCAACTTCGCCTTCTGGCACAAGAACTTGGCCATTTTGCTCTTGCATACGGTAGCTCACACCTTCACTTTCTAATACCGAGACAATCTCTCCGATATCAAAACGTTCTTGTTGGCTATACAGTGGACGGAAGCTTTGTGAGGAACTCCAAAGAGCGACCACAATGATTGCCGCAACAATCGCAGCGAGTACGGCAGATAACACTAGGTTTCTCTGGCTACTCGACCAGATTTGCTTCAGCTTCGTTGTTACATCGTCCATGCTATTCGCAGTAGAAAATGTCTGTGCTGAGCCGGAGGTCATGGCTGTATTTCCGGCGACTTGGGGGGTTAGTTCTGACATGAATTACACCGGCATCTTCATAATATCTTCAAATGAGGTCACGACTTTGTTGCGCACTTGCATCAAAGCATTAAATGATAAGCTGGCTTTTTGGCTAGCGACCATCGCACCAACTAGGTCATCACTTTTTCCTGTTTCTACGGCCGTCATTTTTTGACTAGCCACTGATTGATGTTGATTCACTGTATCCAACACATTTGTCATCGCTTGTGAGAACGATAATGGTGCGTTTAGTGATTGTTGATCTAAAGGATTTGCACTCACGATAAACTCTGGCGGCTGCACTTGTGCCTGCATCGCCTGCATTTTTGACAACATAAGTTGCTCTGCCGAGACCGCATGAGTAGGTTGACTTGCCATCTATTTTTTCTCCTATTAGGCAGCCGAGCCTAGTGCCGACTGTAAATCAATACCATGTTCTCGCATGGCTGCGAGTTTGTAGCGTAGCGCTCGAGTTGATACTCCAAGCGCGTTTGCGGTTTTCGTTCGGTTTCCACCAAACTGACGTAATTTTTCTAAAATAAATTGATATTCGGCCTGCTTCTTCGCTTCTACATGACCAAAGCTTGAAGCTGGCTCAGCGGATGGAACTGGCGCAACAAGTTCAATAGGCAGCATCAGATCATGGGCAGTAATGTAGTCACCATGACGCATGACCAATGCACGCTGAATGACATTTTCCAACTCGCGAATATTGCCTGGCCAGTGATACTGACTCAGCGCACTGATCGCATCTTGGGATAGATGACAGCGACTGCTATCTTGATACTTTTCAATAAAGAATTGGCTGATCGGTAAAATGTCTTCTTTTCTTTCACGCAAAGGCGGCCAGTGCAGAGGCAAAACATCCAATCGGTAATAAAGGTCTTCACGGAATGTGCCTTTTTGAACTTCTTCACGTAAGTCTTTATTGGTTGCCGCAATAACACGAATATCAAGCTTCACCGCCTTGTGGCTGCCTACGCGTTCCACTTCACGCTCTTGAAGAACGCGTAATAACTTGGCTTGAACTGCAGGGGACATTTCACCGATTTCATCTAACAAAATCGTCCCGCCATTCGCTTCTTCAAACTTACCGCTTTGAGAGTTAGTCGCTCCTGTGAAGGCACCTTTTACATGACCAAATAGAACCGCTTCTAGCATCGACTCTGGAATGGCGGCGCAGTTAACCGCCACAAATGGACCATCAATACGTGGAGAGTGCTCATGCACATATCGAGCCAGCACTTCTTTACCCGTTCCCGATTCGCCTGTAATTAACACACTGGCGCTGGTGCAAGCGGCACGATGCGCCAATTGCAGTACCTGCTTGCTTCGCCAAGATTCCGCAACAATGTTGGCCATTGGCTTACCTAGCGCTTCAACGCGCTTCAGTAAATTGAGCAGCTGATTCGCTTCAAATGGGCGTAATAGATAATCGGTTGCTCCCGATTTCATCGTCTCAGCCGCCAAGATTCCCTGCTCTTGATCGACAATAGCGATAACAACACCAGAGTTACGTTGCTTTTGGTGGCAAGCAACAAACTCGCGGACACACATGTCCGGTAAAGTAGAGCTCACAAGAGTGATTTCTGCTCGCTCTTCAAGTAATGCGCCTCGGCCAGTACGAGTGTGTTTTGCGGTGTAACCTGCATTTTGCAACACATCCAATACTGGTTGAGCAAGAGCTTCATTCGGCTCAACCAACAAAATTTTCGTTTTCGTCATCATTGAACCTTAACTTTCGTTTGTTGATTTTGTTGTTGTACATCAGGGTGGTGTTTCACTGCCGTTCGCTCGTTATCTCTAACTAGGCGCAACGTTACACGTCGATTTTTCGCTTGGCCCTTCGTCGAATTATTGCTGGCAATTGGGTAACGAGAACCATGCGCTCTTGTTTCTATCATCGATTTATCAATACCAAGTTCAACTAAGGCCTCGGCAACTTGCTCTGCTCTAGTACGTGATACTGAAAGGTTCGCCAAACTAGAACCAACGTTATCGGTGTGGCCATCAATTAAAATCTTGGTCACGCGATCATCAACAGATACATAGCTATTTAACGCTGCGAGCGTTTCTTGCTGCTTACGACTGAGCGCCTTCTGACCAAAGTCAAAAGACAGAACAAGATTTCGTGCCTCTGAAAACGAAAGCTTAGGCAAACGCGCTCGACAGGCATTAAATGACTTGAGCGCGTTTTGAATTTGAATAGTCGGAATCACAATCTCTGACAAAGAGGAAGCATTACTTCCCTTTAGTGACAACGTCACCCAGTTACCAGTAGCAATTGAATCCATGAGTTCATCAGCACCTTTGCTGAAGACAAATCGTTGGGATGGCTTAGTAAAATCAAGGGTGGCAAACTCTTTTCTATAAAGCTCACTAGACCAAGGGGTACTTTGACTTATTAGAGCAATCGTTTTCCATTTATTATTTTCATAATGTATATCGGAAATAAAATAAGTTTTATTGTTAGGTTCCGAACGGAAATAAAACTTCCCATACGGCGTGCTTGAGTGCAATAAGTTGCATTCAAAGTTGTTTCCTTTATATGTCCACTTTGAAAGGTCCATGGGGATGGTCACAACCTCACCTGAATATGTCACCTTAGACACTAGCAAACTGACAAAAATAAATATTTTACAATTTATTAAACCGTTAGGGTTCATGTATATCTTACAATTCCATGACCTTATCAATTTAATTAAATATGCCACTAAGCCGTGATAACTGGCATAGCTAATCATGTTAATTACCTATTCTGAATATTGAAACTGGTTACAAAATACTCACAAGAGCATAGCCAAACCTTTAAAATCAAGATTTAAGCTTTAAAAACAATGTCTTATATTTTAATTATCTAAATTAGCTGTTACACCATGAAGATGGTTTTAAAAAGTTAATAACAACTAAAAACGCTTAATATTTTTATATTTTCTTATTAAGCAATTTATAAAGGAAACTAACCCTTTTTAAATTTTATTAAAAGATTAAGACTATATGCTCAAAGCAACATGTGAACTAAAGTCACAATCTTAGAGTTTGAAACTAAAAGATCATTAAAATTTCTGTGTAGACTACACGCCATTAAGTTAAAACAGTTTCGATTGTTAACGCACGGTAAAATATAAATGGAAAATAGAGTTAGCGAGCCTATTTCTGATATTCAACTACTTGATGTAGAATTATTAGGCAAACCTATTCATATCATTCGTGAAAAGCTTGAAGGCTTGATTTCAGAGTCTTGTTCCAGCCTTACGATTGAATTACAAAATTGGCTCAGTACGAGTAAAGTGGAAGCTAGCTTAACCTCTGTAGACTTGCATCGCTTTACACCGATAAAAATGGATAAAGACCAAACGTCAACCTATCAACACCAAGAAGGCGGAATGGTATTTGTTCATGGAGATTCTCACACGTTAATAAAACTGGCAGATCGGTTCTATGGCGCCAGCACTGAGCGTTCAGCAACAACACTGACAGCAAGTGATCTCCGCTTACAAGAGCGAATCAGTCGTATCATTATTGGTTGGCTTGCACCAGGTGAGATGTGGGAAATGGGTGAGTACGAAGCGCCCCGAGGGATTGGAATTAACGTGCAATTAAACATCGCGTTTGACGATCACCAAGGCTCAATTCATCTCAAACTAGATAGCCACCTTATTCAAACACTGATCGAGCAGCTTGAACTGCAGCCCGATACGGATTTGTACCAACCATTCTGTCGCTCTTTAGAGGCAACGCCTGTTCGACTGAATGTTGTTTTAAGTAAAAAGAAGATGCCGTTGAGCGACGTTGTTGGCTTACAACCTAACGATATTTTACCAATTGAGCTTCTTAATACGGTTCCAGTCAGCATTGGTAACCAATCTTTATTTACAGGTCGTATTGCTGAGCAAGACGGCCAACTTGTTTTGATCTTTAACCCTGATAAGGAACCGCAGCGATGAGCGAAGCGCCAGAAACGAATGCATTCGACGCAGAAGAATTGAACTTTGACGACTTTCAATTAGAAGACTTTGAAGCTGAAAGTACGCTCCAACAAGAACCAGCAACTGCGGAACGTGATCTTAGCTTTTTCAAAAGTATTCCCGTCACTGTCACGCTGGAAGTTGCAAGCAAAGAAATCCCACTTGGGGACTTAATGAAAGCCGGAGAAGGCACGGTTATCGAACTTGAAAAGCTCAATGGTGAGCCTTTAGACGTAAAGGTAAACGGCTCTCTAATGGGTCACGCTGAAGTCGTCGTCGTTAATGATAAGTACGGACTTCGTCTGATCGATGTACATGACTCTGCATTGAGTGGCGTTGGTCAATAATCTTAGGTAGGCATCACAATGAAAAATCTGAGCGCTTGGCACCGTTGGTTACCTCTTTTGGTACTGGTGTCACTTTTGTTTGCTTTCCCAACCATGGCGGCAGACAACGGCTTAACTATCTTGTCCGTTTCTGATGGCGACACACAGCAAGAATACAGCGTTAAATTGCAAATTCTGTTGTTGATGACGGCGCTCAGTTTTCTTCCAGCATTCATTCTGATGGCAACGAGCTTTACTCGGATTATCGTCGTCCTCGCGATTTTGCGCCAAGCCCTTGGTCTTCAACAAAGTCCTCCTAACCGCGTATTGGTTGGGATTGCTTTGGCATTGACCTTGCTGATCATGCGACCTGTTTGGAGCGATATTCATGAAAATGCATTTCAACCATATGACAATGGTGAAATCACGCTAATACAAGCGTTCTCTGTAGCAGAGAAACCCGTGAGAGAGTTCATGCTGGCACAAACTCATCAAAGCTCTCTTGAGCAAATGCTGCGTATTGCCAATGAACCACTCGACCAAAACGTTGAAGATATTTCTTTTGCGGTTGTCTTGCCTGCGTTTGTCATCAGTGAACTAAAAACCGCCTTTCAAATTGGCTTTATGCTCTTCATCCCCTTCTTGGTTATCGACTTGGTTGTCGCCAGTGTGCTCATGGCAATGGGTATGATGATGCTATCGCCTTTGATTGTTTCACTCCCTTTTAAACTGGTGGTGTTTGTACTCGTGGATGGCTGGGCAATGACGGTTGGCACATTATCTGCCAGTTTCGGTTAAATAGGAGCATGCTATGACCCCTGAACTAACCGTAACGTTATTTTCCGATGCAGTATGGCTGATCATTCTGATGGTTGCGGTACTGGTTGTTCCTGGCCTAATTGTCGGTTTGTGTATCGCCGTTTTCCAGGCCGCCACACAAATCAACGAGCAAACACTCAGCTTTTTACCACGTTTGCTCGTTACGCTATTGATGGTGATTTTTGCGGGTCATTGGATGCTCCGAAAAATCATGGAACTGTTTGATTTCTTATTCCACAACATACCGGGGATGATTGGCTAATGGCCATCACATTTGCAGAGCTCTCAGCGATACTCGGTCAACTCTGGTGGCCGTTTTTTCGTGTGGGAGCTGTATTTATTTCGATGCCCTTCTTTGGTGATGCAATCATTCCCGTTTGGATCCGTACCTTACTGGCACTTTCGATCGTCGTGATTACCGCACCATTGATGCCACCAATGCCACAAGTCGAATTATTCTCCATGACGTCTCTATTCCTTGCTTTTGAGCAAGCGATTTGGGGCGTGATGTTTGGGCTAATTTTGCACATGCTCTTTAACGTTTTCACCATGCTTGGTCAGGTCGTTTCTCTGCAAATGGGATTGGGTATGGCAATGATGAATGATCCTATCAACGGACTTTCTGTCGCCATTTTGGGCCGTATATTTCTTATATTTTCAACCTTGTTATTTCTCGCGCTAGAAGGACACTTGCTCGTCATTGATATCGTGATTCAAAGTTTTGTCGTGTGGCCGGTCGGTTCTGGCATCACATCGCTTTCTCTGCAAGGCGTTGTAAATATTTTCGGTTGGATGTTTGCCTCAGCTTTAGCACTAGCGTTGCCTGCTATTGTTTCAATGCTCTTAGCCAACATCAGTTTTGGTGTGATGAATCGCGCCGCCCCCTCACTCAACGTGTATGCATTAGGTTTTCCAATGACGATGCTTCTTGGCCTGTTCAGCGTATTAATTTCAGTATCTGGTGTGCCGGGTCGCTACACCGCGCTTGTGCACGACACCATCAGACACTTGAGTAACTTTATGTTGGGGGGCGCATGAGCGATCAATCGTCTCAGGACAAAACTGAAAAAGCCTCGCCGCAGAAAGTAAAAAAAGCGCGCCAGGAAGGACAAATTCCTCGTGCTAAAGAGTTTACTACTGCGGTGATATTTCTAGCGGTGGCGCTCTACTTTTACTCTCAGCTCAATAGCATTTGGGAAAGTATGTCAGGTATTTTTCGCTACAACATGATGCTGACGCGAGCCGACTTAGAAAACCCGAAACAGCTTGTCGAGCAATTGGGACAAAGTTTAGCGGTCATCATCGACATGCTATTGCCGTTGTTTACCGTCATTATTATCGTGACCTGTGGTAGCAGCCTTGTACTAGGCGGTTGGATGTTCCGTCCGGCGAACGTTATGCCAAAGCTGAGCAAAATTAATCCTTTAAGTGGGATAAAGCGCATTTTTTCGACACGCTCAGTGGTTGAGCTCTTAAAGTCCACATTCAAAGTAGCCGTTATTTTCGGCATCTTATATGGCTATTTAGACAACCACTTACAGCCTCTGCTAGGTATGCAAAACTTACCTTTAAGCCAAGGCTTTTCCCTCGTGATGTCTATTCTCTTTGAAGGCTTATTGTTGATGGGGTTTGCGTTGTTGTTATTTGGTGTTGTAGACATTCCCTACCAACGTTGGGAGCACCTAAAAGAGCTGCGTATGACCAAACAAGAGCTGAAGGAGGAATTCAAGAACAACGAAGGCCGCCCTGAAGTAAAGCAGCGAATCCGTCAAATTCAACAGCAGTTTGCACGCCGTAAAATCGATAAGATGGTACCAACGGCTGACGTAATCATCACTAACCCAACTCACTACGCTGTCGCTCTGAAGTACGAACCTTCACTTTCTGATGCTCCATTTGTGGTTGCAAAAGGCGTAGACGAAACAGCCATGCACATTCAACGAATCGCCCGAGAAAACAAGGTGGAGCTCATCAACTCACCACCGTTGACTCGTTCGATCTATCACACCACGGCGATTGAACAAGCAATCCCAAGCCAACTGTACATTGCCGTGGCACATATTCTTACTTACGTTTTGCAATTGAAAGCCTTCCGTAAAGGTGAAGGAAAAGAGCCAACTCCTTTGCCTCATTTTTCGATTCCAAAGCATTTGCAGCACTGATTAACCCGCGTTTATCCAAGGACACGAAAGTATGCTTAACCGGTTAAAACAACTTCAAACATCAACCAAAGGCTACATTGGCATTCCAATTGTCTTGCTAATGATTTTGGCAATGGTGATTTTACCTTTGCCTCCCCTGCTATTGGATGCGTTATTTACCTTCAATATAGTCTTAGCAATCCTAGTATTGCTGGTCAGCACTACCGCAAAGCGACCATTAGACTTCTCAGTTTTTCCAACGATTTTGTTAGTCGCGACATTATTACGTCTTACACTAAACGTCGCTTCCACACGAATCGTACTCCTAGAAGGACATAATGGGGGGGATGCGGCAGGTAAAGTCATCCAAGCGTTCGGTGAAGTCGTTATTGGCGGTAACTACGTCGTTGGTATGATGGTGTTTGTTATCTTGATGATCATCAACTTCGTCGTAATTACCAAAGGTGGCGAACGTATCTCTGAGGTGTCAGCGCGCTTTACTTTGGATGCCTTACCGGGCAAACAGATGGCGATTGATGCCGACTTAAATGCCGGTCTTATCGATCAGGAAACCGCTCGATTGCGTCGTAAAGAAGTCGCTAACGAAGCCGATTTCCACGGCTCGATGGACGGTGCCTCAAAGTTTGTGCGAGGCGATGCTATCGCTGGTTTGCTGATTCTGTTTATCAACATCATTGGTGGTATCAGCATCGGCGTCTTTGAGCATGGACTCGCAGCATCTGACGCCTTTAAAACCTACGCACTACTTACAATCGGTGATGGCTTAGTAGCTCAAATTCCGTCACTTCTATTGGCAACGGCTGCAGCGATTATCGTTACGCGAATTAATGATAGCGATAATGGCATGTCGGAAACCATGCAAAAACAATTGCTGGCAACCCCGGCGACACTGTTTACCGTCGCAGGCATCATGGCTGTGATAGGCATGGTACCAGGCATGCCACATTTGGCCTTTTTTGCTTTCGCGGGTGCTTTAGCTTTCGCGGGTTGGCGTCAAACGAAAAAGCCCGTGCTAGACTCCCAAATCGAGGAGGTCGAAGCACTTTCACAAGCCATGCAAGAGGACGATACACCACTTACGTGGGAAGATATTCCTCATGTTCAAACGTTGTCGCTTTCCCTGGGTTACCGTCTCGTTCACCTAGTCAACAAAGAACAAGGTGCACCTTTATCACAGCGTATTCGCGGTGTGCGCCGTAACCTATCTGAACAAGTCGGCTTTTTATTACCAGAGGTGCGTATTCGAGACAACCTAAGCCTTAAGCCGAATCAGTATACAATTTCTCTCAATGGCGAAGTGATCGAACAAGGCTTTATCGAGCCAGAACGTTTGATGGCGATTGCAGTCGGCGAAACGTACGGTGAAGTAGATGGTATTTTGGGCAGTGATCCTGCTTACCAATTACCAGCAGTGTGGATTGAACATCAAGACAAAGCGAAAGCGCTGAACATGGGTTATCAAGTGGTCGATGATGGCACGGTCATCGCGACTCATATTAGCAAGATAATGAAAACAAACCTTGCTGAGTTGTTTACGCACGACGATGTTGAAGCCATGACGCAACGTTTGACACAGCAAGCACCGAAGTTAGCCGAAGCCCTAGCCGCGGCACTTAACCCTGCGCAGCAACTCAAAGTATATCGCCAGTTGTTACTAGACCAAGTGCCACTAAAAGATATTCGCACGATTGCTAACACGATGTTGGAATCCGCAGAAAACACTAAAGACCCGATTTTACTGGCATCTGATGTGCGTTGCGCACTAAAACGCACGCTCGTAAACCTGATTGCGGGACAGAAAAACGAATTAAATGTCTATGCTCTCTCTGATGAACTAGAACAAATGCTACTGACTTCGCTACAACAAGCACAATCTTCTGGTACAGTAATGTTAGACAGCTTCCCAATTGAGCCAAATATTCTTGGTCAGTTCCAACAAAACTTGCCACTGATAAGACAACAGCTCAAACAACAGGGATTACCTCCGATTCTTCTCGTTATGCCTCAGTTACGTCCACTTCTGGCTCGTTACGCACGCACATTTACGCAAGGACTGGCAGTATTGTCTTACAACGAAATTCCAGAAAACAAACAAATCAATGTGGTAGGAAACCTTGGTTAATCTTATTTCAACACATGCGATGTACGAACATTTGGTTGGTCTCGCAGTACAACATATCGTCACGGATGACGATCAATTAGTATTTGATGCTTTAAAGCACAATGACATTCAACACGCGTGCCAAGCCATTCGCGAGACTCAATCAGGAGAGGTAGAATTCCAACACCTGACGTTGAGATTTGGCACGCGTGGCGAACAAAGCGTCTATCAATTCGAACTCTCTGAACAAATGCAGTACTGCCTAGATTTGTTCAGCCTTTATCTCGCATTGCGACAAACACAGTTTCAGCTAGAAGCCTTTCACCCCGACTTAATCAGTAACGTCGTCGTGCCGATAAGAATTGACGCATTACTATGGGAACCAGGCATATACTTTCTCGAACAGATGATTCAGTTTCACTCTTGCGCTTTTCAACATGTGATTCCTTCTCTTCAAGCAGACAAAACGCTATGCGCCTATGATAAAGTCTCAGCGCTGATTGAGAAGTTAAGAGAAAACGCCTACTCACTTTGGTTTGAAGTCGCGACATCACAAGTGAACTTCGAACGAGTCGCTGACTTTAGTCCCGATATGATCAAACTATCAGTCACATTAGAGGATAAAGAAGAAAGACATGCTTTCCTACCGATTGCTAAGTTCTTAAGAAAGCACAAATACCCTTGGGTAGCCGGGCGGGTAGCGAGCCAAACAGAGCTAAACCGCTATCGCTTGTTAGGGGCCAATTATTACTTTGGTTATTTCAGTGACATCCCGACCTCCCTCTCTTTTCAATCTTTTGGTGAGGAATGACAGAATCCTAACTATTAATCTTTATAAAACAGCGCGAATTATTCGCGCTGTTTTTTTATTTATAACGAAGAACGACAATATTGATAGATGACTGCTTCCCTGATTAAGTCAGGCTTATTCAGGTTATTTGATGTTATATCTGTATTTTCATGGAATACAAGTCACTAAAAATCATCAATTTTGATCTTTTTTAGGAATTTTTTAATTTTCAAATTAATCATTAAAGCTGACCGACCGCCTCTAGTTAGTGACTAGGGAATATCCCGAGGCCTGAAAGATATAGTGACTAACTAAGGAGACTAAGATGGCTTTATCAATGCACACTAACTACGCATCGCTTGTAACTCAAAACACTCTGAACAACACAAGCGGTCTTCTAAACACTGCGATGGAGCGTCTAAGCACGGGTTACCGCATCAACTCAGCAGCAGACGACGCTGCGGGTCTACAAATTGCAACTCGTCTGGAAGCTCAGACTCGTGGTATGAATGTAGCGATGCGTAACGCACAGGACGGCATCTCTATGATGCAGACTGCTGAAGGTGCAATGGATGAGATGACAAACATCACATACCGCATGAACGACCTAGCAACACAATCTTTGAACGGCTCAAACAGTCAAGAAGACCGTGCAGCTTTGGATGCAGAGTTCAAACAGCTAGCATCTGAGCTAGGCAACATCATGGAAAACACTTCATTTGGTGGTCAAAAACTTCTAGCTGAAGGCGGCGGTTTTGGTGCAAGCAGCGTTACTTACCAAATTGGTGCGACTGGTGCAGAGAAACTAGCTGTAAATGCAAAAACACAGCTAAACGAGATCTCGACAGCAATTGCAGGCCTGACAAGCATCAGCACTGCTGCTGCAGCTTCTACAGCTCTTGCAAACCTTTCAAGCTCTGGCGGTATGCTAGCAGATCTAGGTACAGCACGTGCTCAGTTTGGTGCTAACATCAACCGTCTAGAGCACACAATGACTAACCTTGGTAACATGACTGAAAACACTTCTGCAGCAAAAGGCCGTATCACTGATGCAGACTTCGCTACAGAGTCTTCAAACATGACTAAGAACCAAATGCTTATGCAAGCAGGTACAACAGTTCTTTCTAAGACTAACCAGCTTCCTGGCATGGCAATGTCTCTACTACGCTAATCATTGAAGCTTATAACCCCACCCATCCGGTGGGGTTTTTTACTATCTGAATATTATGACACCAGTTTATTCTCAACATATTGATATCATTCGCTCTCGTTGGCCTGACGTAGCAAAAGCCTTAGACAGTGCAGACTTTAGCGACTTACACTTTGAAGTAGTTGAAAAAGCAGCGATGACCCTAAAAGTCAACGGAGTTCAACTTAGCAGTGCTTATGACCCGGTCGAAGAAGCCTTCCAGTACCGAAGCCTAACGTCTAGCGACGATTATCATATTTGGGGCATCGGTATGGGCAATGTCCCATCCCTGTTAACACAAGATAAAAATGCTCGATCAATTCGTGTTTATCTTTATAACCTACCGTTAGCAAAATTGGTGCTTTCTCTCGTTCCACAACAATGGATATCCGATCCTCGTGTTTCGTTGATCATCGTCTCAGAAGACCAAAGCGATATAGGTAGAAAACTCGCGAGCCTTACTTGGGATGATTGTATCATTCTCAATGCCGACAGAGCCATTTCGCGTCATACTCATCAATGGCTTTATTTCCGCTTAGAAAACCGTGTTTTGATCGGCTATGCAAACGCTAGCTATAGACATAGCGATGAAGAACTGCTCACAAGAGAGAAAGAAAACGAACCTCTTTTAAAACGCCTAAACTCTTCTGATCATTATCTTATGTATCAAGTAGACGACGCTATTTGTATTGGTGCTGGCCCATCACTCCAGCATCATATTGAAGAGTTAAAAACAGTCTATAACCGACCAAATCGTCCCAAGCTTATTGCTGCATCAACTGCATGCAAGTGCTTAATTGAAAATAACATCAAACCAGATGTCGTATTTGCTGTAGATTTAAATTTAGGTGACGAACATATTCCATATGAGATCGCCAAAAATACTATTTTGGTGTTTGGTAGCCATATGCCTAGCCGTATTTTCCAAAACTGGCATGGCGAGAAGTATTACTTACACTTGGGTGACTTCACATACGACAGATTTGCAAGCAAACTACCGGTTAAATATCGCCCTTACTCGTTTGGTTCGGTAATCCATCCTCTAATCCACTTCACCCTTTTACAAGGTGCTACCCAAGTATCACTAATCGGATGCGATTTTGGTTTCCCTGGAGATATCATCCATTCAGGACGCGAAAACAGACCAGACGACCCGAACGCGACGATGACAGCACGAGTAGAGAATGGTTATGGTGAGATGATCAAAACCTCACCAGCCTACCGCATGTTTGGAAGCGGTGTTGAGAACCTAATAGCAGCATCACCACAGACCAAGTTTTACAATTAGAGCCGTATTGGTGCAAAAATTATTGGTGCTGAATATTTCAATGTGGAGGAACTATATGGCAACCGAGATTAACTCTGTTTATGACACTTTTATTAAAACTTCAGAGGTTTACTCATACGGTGACCACTTGACAGGCGACTTAATGTTAGGGAGATGTCTAAATCTCCTAACAAAATTATTCACCGTTCAGTCAGAGCGCACGTCTGTTCTCGAAATACTTTCGCGAATAAATACCGCCCGAGAAGTTCATGACTTCACTGCACTTGCAGATATTCTAAGGTATGAAATTGCGCCTAACATAAAAGCGTTGAGTGAACGCTATTAGCTCTAGAAAGCCTCATCATTGAGGCTTTTTTATCGCCTGATGTAAATAGAACTATTATTATCCCAATGAGAGTCTGGCAATCTAAAACCTACTTTCAGCATAATATTCCTTAACACTTTGTTAAATAACTCTAGTTCCACTGGCTCAGGACTATTATCGAACTGATAGCGTTTTAACTCAGGAAATTTTGATATGGCCTCTTTTTGGATACTTGCCAACTCGTCAGAATTAAGACTCTGCTTGCTAAGTAATTTAGCGTGAATAAAGCGCTCATATTCGCGAGCACACTTCATTAGTCGTAAGGCAAATTCGTTCATAATTGTTGTTTTTCTTTCCGATACTCCAATTTGATGAAAAGATAACAGGAAGCATATAAATACGATGTAAGAATTATCTTAATTCATTAGAAGTAAACACCGAAATATCTATTCTGAGTCCCTTCCTCCCTTTCAACTCCACTTAGAAATTCTATTAAACATTTACGAGTCTTGAGTCGCCTTGTCTTATAGGAAAACGCTACTTGTTTTCTAGAGGAAAGCGGAACACAAAAGGTGGAACCACAGCTTCCTCTCTATGAAATAATACATCGCAAAGCATTGTTATATATAGCTATTTATATACGGCACACATCTTGCGATGAACTGTTAAACCAAGGCATAGCAGATAAGCTATTTAAGCCGTATATATGAGAGAGGGAGTAACCTCATGAGTTCATTAGATCCAATTACAATGGCTACTAAATTTGCCACTTTTGACGTTCAACCGTTTCAACAGCGCTATCAGCTACAAGCCAGCAAATATCAAGCGCAACTTTCCGCTCTAGGTAAAGTTGAAACGGCATTACGAGACTTTCGTAATTCGTTAAACGAAATGAACAGCAGCACAAACACCATCATTAAGAACAGTGCAACCCTATCTCAGGAAGGTTACTTTACAGCCAGTGCAGATGCTAAGGCCCTCACAGGCAACTACCAAATTTTTGTTGAGCAAGTTGCCACGTCTCATCAAGTCTCTACAGGGATGCCTGCTGATCTAGAAGCAACAACTGAAGTCCCAACAACTGGCTCTCTCGAGTTCACGATCAATGGCGAAACAATGACGCTAGATCTATCGACTGTTGATTCAGACGGTGATGGCACAGCAACAGTCAGTGACTTAGCAAAAGCAATCAACAACAACAGCGATAACCCTGGAGTAAACGCCACCTTAGTTCGCTCAAATGGTCAAACTCACTTTATGTTATCAAGCACTGAAACTGGTGTTGCTAACCAAATCAACGTATCGGCGTCTGGTACTGGCCAAGCCTGGTTTGAAGATGCATTCACAAATCTAAACCAAATTAGCGCCCCGCAAGATGCTGTAATGTGGTTGGGAGCTAAAGACTCTGGTCTCAAACTGACGAACGCAAGCAATACATTTGAAGGTGTAATCGACGGTGTAGATATTACTCTAACCAAAGCTCAAGCTTCTGGTGAAACACCTGTTGGCCTTGATATAGGCTCTGACAGCGAAGCAACTAAAGAGCAATTGGATAAGTTTGTTGACGCATATAACACTCTTATTGGCGCAATGAACCAGCACACCCAAATAGGTAGTGAAGACAAAAAACGTGGAGTGTTAGCAAGTGATCCAACACTTCGCTCCATTGAGAGCCAATTAACTAATTTGGTTCGAGGGGAACACGGTGGTATGCGTCTGAGTGAAATCGGTGTGAGCTTGGATCGTGATGGGAAAATGAAAGTCGACCACGAAAAATTCGCCGAAGTTCAAAAGAATAACAGCGTGGGCTTGGAAGCAATGTTTAATGGCGACGATGCCTTACTTGACTCAATGGACGCGATGATTGATCCATTTCTGAAGTTTTCATCAGGCGCATTCAAATCCCGTAAAAATGCGCTTCAAGCTAACTTGGATCGCATAGAAGATAAACAATCTACATTAGAGCGTAAATACGATATGTCGTACAAACGCTACATCAAACAGTTCACACAAATGAGCGCGTTAATGACCCAAATGAACCAAACCATGTCGATGTTTGGCTAAGCCTTTAGGAGAAAAAACTCATGCTTATGGACTCTGGCTATGACTCGTACCAGCAAGTAGACCTCAACGCGCAAGCGGCAGCAGCAAACCCACACCAATTAGTCATTATGTTGATCGATGGCTTACTTGATGAAGTTGAACGTATTCGTGGCCATTTGGCTGCGAATCGCTTGGCGGAGAAAGGTAACGGAATCAACAAATGTATGAACATCTTAATTGGGCTCACAAGCGCTCTAGATGATGAGAATGGTGGCGAAATTGCTGAAAATTTACGCCAGCTGTATGACTTCTGCCAAGTTGAGCTTTATTACGCCAGCGTGCAGAACGATGCGAATCGCTTGGTTAATGTCGAGCGTGTAATGGGTAATATTCGTGAAGGTTGGATGAATTTTGGACAACAAGCATAAAGTGTCGCCAGAGCGATTTCGTCATTTATCTCAGCTCATCCAATTCGCTACAAAAACAGCAGATTGGCATGCGCTTAAGCGCTATGACTTGCAGTTGCGAGAGCTATTGATCAGTCACAAACCTTTTTTGAAGGATCCTAAGCTTGCACCTGAAATTCAACGTGCCAAAACCGTTCATGCTGATGCATTCGCTAGATTAGAAAAGTCGAAGAACGAGTTAGAAAAAGAGATGAACATGGTCAATGACCATCAAGAGCGCGCTATGGCCTATCAATTAGCGATGACCATGGAGCTAACTCAATGATCGTATCTCCTTCAACTCAAATATCCGGCAATGCATCACCTGGCCATGAAGGCAACATAAAACAAGCAAGAGCTGTACACGGTTTTTCTCATAACCCTATGTCGGAGCATAGCCAGTATGACGGCCAAGGTTTCGCCTCAGCTTCAACCGTGCCGAGTTTTCATCTTACCGCTCCAGCTTTGGACAGCGAAGAAAAGGCGCATGCTCATGGTTTGGATACTGACGAACACTCGGCTTCTGAAGCAGATGCTCACCTGACAAGTACACTGGGTTCAACAGAATCACCTGATCTTGCTATGCAAGCTCAGGCTCTAACCCAGCGTATGCTCACTATGGCAGAAAAGCAGTCGGGTCAGTTCGGAAAAACTCCGCCTTTATCGGTAGCTAACGATGTTAAGTCTACAATACAAGACTCAAATAACGCCTTTCTAAACACCTCTCCAAAGCAACAAGAGGTGCAACAAAGCCAACCGATGTCATCGAACTCGCGTCTATCAATCTCCAGTGCCGACTTTCAGACCCTATTGAGTCAACCAGCTCAAGGGCAACCAACGGCCTCACCACTCCAAGGACAAACACCAACGCCACAAGCCCCGAACACCGCCGTTGCCACGAGTCATATTCAAACTCAAGGCTCTGAGTGGGCGGCTGTGCGCGTTGACACCAGTGCTGGGAAATGGGGAGAGCAAATGATGCAAGTTCTGCATGACCGTGTGACTCTTCAAGCGCAACAAAATGTACAAGAAGCCAAAATCCGCCTCGACCCACCGGATTTAGGTAAGCTGGATTTACTTGTACGTGTTGAAGGCGACCGACTAAGCGTGCACATCAATGCCAATGCAGCCGCAACACGGGAAGCTTTAATGCAAGTGTCTGAGCGTCTACGCACAGAACTGCAAGAGCAGAACTTCGTCCATGTCGATGTCAACGTGGGCTCTGATCAAAGCCAGAGTCGCAATGACCAACATACAAATGAAGAAGACGCCACTATTTTCGCAGCACGAGAATCTGGTGCATTCCAAACTACAACAACAAACTATTCAGAACACTGGCTGAACACTCAAGCCTAGTTAATCCTCGAGGAAAAAGGTTATGACCAAACAACAAATGATCGCCCTGTTTATCGCCATGATCATCACCAGCGCCCTCGTTTCGGCCGCCACGATTATGGGCGGAATCTGGTACTTAAACAAACACGCTCAAGAGTCACCTGACTCTGGTTCCTTGATCGATGATTCTCCATTGTCATTTTTAGTCACAGAAGAACCGACAAGCAAAGGTCCTAGCTTCCATCCTTTAGACAAAGTCGTTTTGACCGTGAAAGGTAAAAAACAGACTCACTTTGTCATGCTAGAACTAGCAATTGAAACACGCCGTCCTGAGCGCATCAAAGACATTGATGAGTACATGCCAATGGTACAAAACTCATTATTAAAATTGTTTAGCGACAAAACATTTGATGAGTTACAGCAAGCGGGTGCCATCGATATTCTGCAAAACGAAGTAAAACAAACGCTTTTACTGGCTTTTGCTAAGACAGACATCGTTCGCGAAATCGACGATGTTTTGTTGACTAAATATGTTGTGCAATAACGGAGCACAACCATGTTAGACATGAATATACAAGACACCTATACCACAGAAGAGGAAGTGACGACGCCATCACGCCCAATTGACGAAAATGCACTGCTGCAACGTCATCAAGTTATGGTGAAACGCGTCGTTAACCAGCTACGTGTTCATGCCACTTCTCACTGTAGTATTGAAGATATGCAGCAAATTGGCCTTATCGCTCTAGTTGAAGCTGGACGCCGATACGGCGATGTTGACGATCCTCATTTCCCTGCCTTTGCCGTGTGTCGCGTTCGAGGTGCAATTTTAGACGAATTACGCCGGTTAGATTGGCGCTCACGTAAAACTCGCCAACAGGCTCACGAACTCAACGACGTGACTCGAGATCTCACACGATCTTTAGGTCGGATGCCTACGGATGCAGAAATCATCCAAGCCTTGGGGACGAATGAGCAGGACTATTACAACCGCCAAAATGCCGCCCTTGCGGGAGAGATGCAAAGCCTTGACCAACTGATGGAAAGCAGTGGTGATAGTTATATTGGCGGGCAATATGATGGCATGGAACATGAACATATTCGTCGCAGTTTAGATAGCGCTTTAGGCAAATTGCCGAAGCGTGATCAATTGCTGCTTACTCTGTTCTATCAACACGAACTCAACTTACACGAAATAGCTCTGGTATTGGATCTGACACCACCTCGTATATGTCAGCTTCACAAACAAGCGCTGAAACAACTCAACCAATTAATGTCCTCTTAGGAGTCACAAGATGCAAAAGTTTTTTGGAGTCCTCACTATCCTGGTGTGCGTCTTCGGTGGATACATGTGGGCCGGCGGTAACTTAGGCGCTATCTGGCAACCAGCCGAATTCCTTATCATCATTGGCGCTGCTGCTGGTTCTTTGATCATCGGTAACCCACCTCACGTACTGAAAGAAATGCGTCGCCAAGTGCCTGCGACCATCAAAGGCCCGACAGAAGAGCATGAGTACTACATGGAATTAATGGCGCTACTCAATAACTTGCTTGAGACAGCGCGCAACCGTGGTTATAAGTTTCTCGACTCTCACATTGAGTCGCCAGAACAGAGCTCTATGTTTCTCGCTTACCCGACGATTGCTGAGGATCATCGCCTAATTTCTTTCATTACTGATAATTTACGTTTAATGGCAATGGGACAAATGTCGCCTCATGAATTAGAGGGACTGCTAGAGCAAGAAATTGAAGCTATCCAAAACGAAATGCTTTTGCCTTCACGCTCACTACAGCGTACAGCAGAAGCACTACCTGGCTTCGGTATTCTTGCAGCAGTTGGTGGCATCATTATCACCATGCAGGCCATTGATGGCTCAATCGCTATGATTGGTTATCACGTTGCAGCAGCTCTCGTAGGTACATTCATTGGTATTTTCGGTTGTTACTGTGGTTTAGACCCACTAAGTAACGCCATGGCTCAGCGAGTAAAACGTAATATGACTGCTTTTGAATGCGTACGCGCAACCTTGGTTGCCTACGTAGCGAAGAAGCCGACATTGCTCGCCATTGACGCTGGTCGTAAACATATTCAGCTAGACATCAAACCAACATTCAACCAAATGGAGAAGTGGTTAGCTGAACAGGAGGGATAATGCAAAAACAAGAGCATGTAGTGTTCAAACGTGCCAAAGCACACAGCCATGATGAACCTCATGGCGGCGCGTGGAAAGTCGCGTTTGCTGACTTCATGATCGCCCTAATGGCGCTGTTTCTTGTGCTTTGGGTTATGCAGGTGGTAGACAAAGAAGAGCGTAAAGCAATTGTCGCCCACTTACATAGCTCAAGCGTATTCGACAAGAGTTACGGTAATCCATTTGATACTTCACAAAGTATCTCTCCTATTGACTTGGCACAGGACTCTTCTGTGCCAAGTAAACACAATTCCAACCACGTGGTAAGCTCATACTTTCGAGGTGACGGCGATGGGCCAGAAATCGACTCGTTGATTCCTGGTAACTTCGATACTCAGGAGCAACTTGCAGCGTTGGCGAAAGTCATTGAACGAATGACCGCTCAGATTAACGCACAAGGAAATGTCAACGTCACCGTGACCCCACAAGGCCTACGAATCGTCCTTCAAGATGATTACAAACAGCATATGTTCAGTCGTGGTGGCGCAGAGCTGACCCCTTTCTTCGAAGACTTATTACTTGCACTTGCGCCTGTATTTCAGCGTGTGAACAACCCACTGATCATCAGCGGACATACGGATGCGATTCCATTTAAAAAACGCTTTGGTCGTCAATCAAACTGGGCGCTATCTGCATCTCGAGCTGATGTCGCAAGAAATACGCTGGTTGAAGGTGGCATGCCGGATGATCGAGTCATGCAGGTCACAGGCATGTCGGATAGAGCACTGCTTAACCCTGATGAACCAGATTCAAGCGAAAACCGCCGTATCGAGCTGTTCATTTTAACGACGCCAGCAGCCAAAGTACTCGAAACTCTTTTTGGTAACCACCAAGAAAGTGAACTGCAAAAAGCGAAAGATAAAGCCGAATTTAACCAACCAGTCATTCGACAAGAAGTCATCAATTACTCGGGTGATACGGCCACCAACGAAGTAAATATTCAAGAATTATAACCTCAAAAGGTCACCTCGCCTGATGGTGACCTTTCTAACTGAAACCTCTGTTACTGTGACTTTTTAGTTGAGTTCTATATGCACATAACACCTTCCGAAAACAAAAAACGCGATCTGTTGAAGAAAGCCTTTTTATGGTTAATTGTCTTCGACTACCTTTTATTGGCGTTTTTCTTAACTCAGCTGTCCAGTTTAACGCTTAACAGTGGGACCATGATCAGTATGCTGCTCGTCGTCTACAACGTCTTACTCGTTTCTCTGTGCTTTCAAAGAACCAATAAACAGGACTCTTATATTATCTACCCTGTTTTATCCGCGACGTTGTTGGCATTTGTCTGCTTTCTTTATTTCTTTTTTTTAATTTAGATACCTGACTCCACCATTGATTTGATTTTTACTGCTTTTTCGAAGTGGTCGAGCCGATGGGTCTGAATCCACCACGTAGCCGCCTCCATCAACCGTTCTGGATCATCATTTTTGTTGGCGAAAAACGCATAAAATGAGAGCCCAACCTGCTCACCTTTGCTTGCGATCTTTTTGTCACAGACCTCTATTATTTTGTCTCTCAATGAAGCTCTCATTTCTATTCCCTTAAGCTAGTACATACTCACTAACCATACGGTTGAAAGAAATCAGATCAAACGAGCCTTTAATTTCAAAACGAACTCTTCCCACCTCACTCATGAAGAACTCAATTTCACAATCTAAGTCAAAAGTACCAGACGTCTCGATAGAAAATGCATTGATCTTGCTATAAGGCAGCGACGTATAATCCACTTTTGAGCCCGTCTTCCCTTGCACATTCGCCGCAATCACTCGCTTGTTGGTAAACACCACTTGGTCGCGAACCGTTTTAAAGCCCGCAAATACCCACTCGCCATCAATAAGAAACTTGTGAAAATCTTCCCTAACTTTTGATACCTCAATGGGCTTAAGCTTAAACACTGATGAATTGTCGAAATCGATCATAGTCATTCCTTTTTAGTTGATAGCGAACAAACTCAACGTAGCAGATACACAAACCGTTGCCTATCAGCTAAGTACCATCTTTCGATTTCAAACCTAGGAAAAAATTCAACAAAGTGCATTACTTCCAGCCCTGCCGCCATAGCTCTGGGTCTTTCAGCTCTTGCCAGTTCATCTCTTGCTCACGTTTACTCATAACCGCCTCAATGACACATTTCACAACATTGCCGTCTTCATCCAGTTCCATTTCAGTTACGACAAAGTGCTTCTCTTTATTTTTAGGTGACGTCGCCGTCCATTTGCTGTGCAATAGCTTCTTGGGGTGAATTTTATTCATAGTGGTATACCAATTTAACTAGCATCTTTATGTATACGACTGAATACCAAGAGAGAATCAGATTTTATTTTTAAGCATCCACGAAAAGAAAAAGCCGCAAAAGAGGTCATCCCCTAATGCGGCCTTACTTGCAACCCAATTAGGTCTTTTGACCGTTCAAACGAGGGTTTAAGTACTGACTCTGTAGCAACTGCAACGCCTTACCAACCAGCACAATCACCACCGCGCCAATCAATACGGGCGTGAACAGAAAACTCCACCCCTGCCCAGATGCCATGATCAAGATTGGATTTGCGCCCGCAGGTGGATGCGTTGTCTTCGTAATCAGCATTGCTGACACTCCTAACCCAGTCGCAATCGCGAGGGTGATTGGCGTGATCTCAACATATTGGCTAAACGCAATACCGATAGATGCCGTAATGCAGTGACCAATGATCACATTTTTTGGTTGAGCGAGAGGGCTGCTAGGCACCCCAAACACCAACACCGCCGTAGCACCAAATGGCGCCATGAGAAGTACAACCTCAGTAAGAGACACCTCGGCGTAAGACAACACACCAATAGCCAATGTCGCACCAAGCCCCGCGACCAACGATAAAATTAAATTATTCATAAACACCTCAAAGTAGACCGAATTGTCTACAAATTAAAATAGACAAACCTGTCTACCTTTGTCAATATGTGTTTGTAGAACTTTTTGAGGACGTAGTTATGAACAAAAAGAAACAGTTATTGATCGACACCGCGTTGTCGCTGTTTTACAAACAGGGCATCAACTCCATTGGCATCAATGAAGTCCTTAAAGTATCTGGCGTGGCTAAACGCACGCTGTACAGCCATTTTGAAAGCAAAGAAGCGCTCATCCTCGCCGCACTAGAACAACGCCACCAAATCTTCATGGCGTGGCTAGAGGAGAAACTATCACCAGCACAATCGAGCACAGACGTGATCGACCAGTTGTTTACCGCACTTAACGGCTGGTTTCATGGTTTTGAGGAAAAATTGGGCGAGTTTCGCGGCTGTTTCTTCATCAACACGTCCGCCGAATTCAGTGACGACAGCGGCGAGATCGCAACGTATTGCCGCTACCATAAACAACAGGTTCGAGAGCTAATTCAACGCTATCTCAAATCAGACAACACATCATTACTCGATGCCATTTGCATCATGAAAGAAGGTGCCATCACCACCGCTTACATGACAAAAGAGTACGACGACGTCACAAAGAAATGCGTGGAAATTTTGCATAAGCTGTAACGGTAAGAAAGCAAGAAACGAATCGACCGAGCACCAAACTGGCGAGAATATTCAGAAATGGTAAGGTTATTTTATCCACCTAATGAGACACGCTTGATATGAAAATTGGCGAACTGGCGCAAAAAACTGGCCTTGCTCCCTCGCGTATTCGATTTTACGAGCGCATCGGGCTGCTAAAAACCGTGACCCGTAAAGCCAATGGGTACCGCGAGTATCCGCAAGAAGCGTTAATGATTCTGGACATGATCACAACGGGTCAGCAAGCTGGATTCAGTTTGGATGAACTAAGTGCGTTACTGCCATCCGACCTTTCTAACTGGGATCATCATCAGTTGTTGACAACCTTGCAGCAAAAAGTCCAAGAGCTAGACGAGCTTGAGCGAAAAATTGCGCAGAGTAAAAGCAAGTTAAAAGAAGTACTTAAAGAGATTGAAGCTAAGCCAGATGACATGGACTGTGCAATGAATGCAAAACGCGTCATGTCTCAGCTTGGTCAAACGATTCTGACCAAAGAAAACCCTTCAAATAGAAATAAAGCCGTCACCAAAGCAAAGCAACGTTAACAAGCGAAGCTTTACTCTTGATGTTGAGTTAAAGATTCGCAAGTTCCCTACCTGCCACTAAATTGAGTTTGTCAAAACCATTCGCTCTTAGCTCAGGTCTGCCATCTCCTTATTTCTATATTCAATAAAAATTAATCTGATTTATCTTCAAAATGCGGGTTGACCTTAAACCTAACTTTAATCTTAGGATGAATATCAAAGCAACACAGCAGGAGATTGGTGAATGCAAACGATATTGGGTGCAAGTGGGCAAATTGGCCGTGAGCTGGCATTAAGCCTAAAACGAGACTTTACGAGCGACATCCGATTGGTGAGCCGCAATCCACATCGAGTCAACGAGACGGATCAACTGGTAAAAGCGGACTTGCTCGACGCGAAACAAACATCAGATGCCGTAAAAGGTTCTAGTATCGTTTACCTTACTGCAGGGCTACCAATGGATACCCAACTGTGGGTGGAACAGTGGCCAACAATGATACGTAATGTCATCGCCGCATGTAAAGCTCATCAAGCAAAGCTTGTTTACTTTGATAATACCTACATGTACCCGCAAACGGATACGCCTCAACAAGAAGATGCACCATTTCAGCCCAATGGAGAAAAAGGTCGAATTCGTGCGGTCATTACTGACATGCTGCTAGAATCGATGAATAAAGGAGAAATCGAAGCCGTTATCTGTCGTGCTCCGGAATTTTACGGCCCGGGGAAAACACAAAGCATCACTAATTCCGCCATTATAGATAATCTACTTAACCAAAAGAGCGCAAAAGTGTTTTTACATGATGACACCAAACGCAGCTTAATTTATACGCCAGACGCAAGCCGAGCGATGGCGCTAATTGGGAATACGCCCGATGCTTACGGACAAACTTGGCATTTGCCTTGCGATGATCGTCGACTGACGTATCGGGAGTTTATCGCTGTTGCAGCAAAGGTTTTTAACGTTCAACCGAAATACAAAGTCATCAAGCACTGGCAATTGTGGCTAGCTGGGCGATTTAATCAAACCATTCGAGATGCAGCCGAGCTTTTGCCTCGCTACGAATCTGACAACCTTTTTGTTTCGGATAAGTTTCAGACTCGTTTTCCAGATTTTAAAATCACCACATTCGAACAAGGCTTGACCACCATTCAACAAGAAAAAGCCAATGACCAGAAACCTCTTTAAGCAGGCATTGATAGGAGCTGTTTGATGAAAGATAACACACCGGCATCATCCCCAGATCGTTGGATCATATACGGAGCCAATGGTTATACAGGCGCGCTGATTGCGAGAGAGGCCGTAAAACGGGGTCACCACCCAATCCTTGCAGGTAGAAGTTTAGAGAAAGTACAAAGCCTAGCGGCTGAACTAGGGCTGCAAAGTCTTGCTTTTTCTCTTGAGGATAAAAGCAGCGCGATCCAACATATTTCGGGCTCCTCACTGGTATTAAACTGCGCAGGCCCCTTTTCTTCGACAGCAAAACCGATGATGAAAGCGTGCCTAGAAGCAGGCGCACATTATCTCGATATTACAGGTGAGATCTCTGTATTTGAGTTTGCACAAACGCTGCAATCACAAGCAAAGGAAGCTGGTGTCGTATTGTGCTCCGGTGTTGGTTTTGATGTTATTCCAACGGATTGCATTGCAGCCACATTGAAAGCTGCGCTACCAGATGCAACACACCTGTCTCTCGGTTTTGACTCTCGCTCTGGTTTTTCTCCGGGCACGGCGAAAACGTCTGTCGAAGGTTTGGCTCAAGGCGGTAAAGTGCGGCTTAACGGAAAAATCACCACCGTTCCGCTAGCGTATAAAGTTCGCAACATTGATTTTGGTGACGGCGAAAAACTTGCTATGACCATTCCGTGGGGCGATGTTTCAACCGCCTATTACACCACGGGGATTGAGAATATTGATGTTTTTATTCCCGGATCGCCAAACATGATAAAAAACGCTAAACGAGCGAATTGGGTTCGCCCCCTTCTCGGCATAACCTGGGTACAAAGTCTCATAAAAAGCCGTATTGAAAGAACCGTAAAAGGACCGAATGAGGAGCAAAGAAACCAATTACCCACATACGTATGGGGTAAAGCAAGCAACAAGCTCGGACAAAGCAAAACCGCACGAGTACAAACGGCCAATGGCTATAGCTTAACCGTAACGGGATCTCTGGCGATTGTAGAACACCTGCTACATACGAAGCCTGAAGCCGGTGTATACACACCCTCTAAGCTCATGGGCTCCAGTTTTGTGTCGCAACTTCCCGGTTCTAGTGACATAACCATTGAAGAGTAAACAAAAAGGCACCTATCGGTGCCTTCTGCATTAACAGGGGTTGAGATCATCACAACTCGTGTTCGGTACGAGCGATGATGTCATCCTGCGCGTCTGATGACAGCGCGGTAAAGAAAGCTGAATAGCCCGCAACTCGCACGACAAGGTCACGATATTGCTCAGGGTTCTTCTTCGCTGCCAGCAAGGTTTCACGAGAGACAATGTTGTACTGTACGTGCCAACCTTTGTGGTGATTAAAGAAGGTGCGAATCAGCATCGATAGCTTGAGCTTATCTCCTTCTGAAGCGACAGCCGCTGGGCTTAACTTCTGGTTAAGCAGCACACCACCCAAGATTTTATTGGCTTGAATTTTACCGACTGAGTTGTACACCGCCGTTGGTCCCAAACGGTCAGAGCCCGATGCTGGACTTGCGCCTTCCGCCAGTGGCGTTTTCGCTTTTCGACCATCTGGTGTTGCCATCGTGGATGCGCCAAATGGCACGTTGGCAGAGATGCTCGATGTTCCCGCGTAGTAGCCACCACCAATTGGTCCACGCCCATGACGTGTGTTGACAAATTGCGCCAACTCATCGATATAAACTTGGTAAGCATCAGCCAGCAATTGGTCGACATAATCGTCGTCATTGCCGTATTTTGGCGCGAAGTTGATTAAGCGTTGGCGAAGTTGTTCGTTCTCAATACCATCGAAGTCTTCTTCTAATGCTTTTGCCAGTTCCGTTTGGCTGATTTGCGCTTCTTCAAACACCAAATGTTTGATCGCCGCCAAACTGTTACCTAAATTGGCGATGCCCACTTGCAGGCCAGATACCCAATCGTATTTCGCTCCGCCTTCTTTTACTGTTTTACCACGCGCCAAACAGTCATCCACCAGCGATGAGCAGAAAATATCTTGCGCTTGCTGCTCAAGCACACTGTCGACTACGGTATCGATCTCTATCGATTTACGTGTGTAGTAGCGAATTTGCTTCGCCCAAGAAGCGGTGACTTGCTCAAAGCTCTCGAAGTTGCCTTTTGCCAACGACTTATCATGCGGCAAGAAGGCTTTGCCCGTCGTTGCATCCACACCTTCGTTAAGCGCAGCCAGTAAAATACGCGCAAAGTTAATGAAGCTCATGCCCGTGCAACGGTAACCCCATTTGCCTGGAACAGCGGTTTCAATACAGCCAATAGACGCATAGTTGTAAGCGTCTTCTTTCTCAACGCCAAGCTTGATGAATTCTGGAATGACGATTTCATCGTTGTTGAATGCAGGCATACCGAATCCACATTTGATCACTTCAATACAGCCCATCAAGAACTCTTGATTCAGACCTTCATGATAGCGAACACTCAAGTTCGGTTGCGTGGAACGTAGCTGACCACAAGACTCTAAAATCGCCCAAGATAGCGGGTTTACGGCGTCTTCAGGTTCTCCATTCTCATTCAGCTTTTGGCCACCGATACAGACATTTTGATACAGCGGAGAACCTGCCGACGCTTTTGAGTGCGCACCAGAGCGAATCTTGTTTACTTCAAGCAATTTCAACCAACAGCTTTGCAATAGCTCAAGGGCGAACGCTTTGTTCATTGCGCCACTTTCAAGATCATGCACATAGTAGTCGTTTAGGAACTGGTCCATCCGACCGAATGAAACAGAGTGGCCATTCGATTCAATTTGCAGCATCAACTGCACAAAATAGCTCAGTTGCAGAGCTTGCCAGAAGTTGGTTGGCGCATGGAAAGCCACATGACGACAGTTTTCTGCGATTGTCTCCAGTTCTGCTTTCCTCTCTGGTCGAGTTTCGTTTTGTGCCATTTCCAGAGCGAGATCGGCGTAACTCACCATGTGCTCCTGAATCGCAAGCAAGACAATTTCGACGGACTTATAAAACTGCTCTTTCTTCAACCCTTCATACGTCGACACGTCGTTACTAGCGTGATGCTGACGAACCTCATCCAGCAGCCCGTTCATACCGATCTTCAGGATTTTTTCGTTATCCACTGCAAGGTGCGCGTCGCCCGAAGTCATGTTGCCTTCGGCTTTAATGATGGTGCTGGCTAAGATCTCTTGCTGCTCGTCGGTAAAGAGTCCATAACAGCGATCTTGAACCGTTTTACCACGCCAGTATGGCGTAATGGCGTGAATGCTTTGTTTGTCTTCTTCACTTACCGCAAAACCAGCCCCAGGTCGGTCGGCCAGTTCGTCGATTTCCGCTTCAATCCAACGCACCGTGTATTCAGGGAAGATCGGCGCAGCGCGTACTTTGCTCGCTTGGTTGCCTACAATCAGCTCGTCGTGCTTAATCCAAATGGTACGAGTGCGTAAGTGCTCTTGTAGCGCCAGCGCTCGTTGCACAATCACAGGTTTGTCTTCATTTGCCTGATACGCCCGAGTGTAAGCCTCTGCGCGCTCGGTACAGATAGGCGGCGTTACGATGTTGACCAGTGCCGATTTGTGGGCTTTGATTCGCTCTGGAAGGGTATGTAGGTCCATGGTTAACCTCTAACAATCACGTTAAGTTGAGTATGTTCGCTTGCGTATTGCATTGCGTTTTCTAGCAGTTCTGGATTATTTAATGGTTTGTCAGAACACTCGTAAGGCATATCGAGCAAACGGTATTTATTGATGCCGAGGGTGTGATACGGCAACAAGTGGAGTTCTTGACAGCTTTCTAAAGAAGCAGCGAAGTCAATGATCGCTTTGAGCTCATCAATGGTGTCATTGAAGCCCGGCACAACCGGCACGCGAATAACAATACGTTTGGCAATTGGTGCCAATTTTCTAAAATTGTCTTTGATGCGTTTTAACGATCCCTTCGCCCAGCGGAGAAACTTTTCTTCGTCGGTGTGTTTAAGATCCGCTAACCAGCAATCAATATACGGCGCGACTTTTTCTACGTTTTTCCACGGAACATGCATGCACGACTCCACCGCCGTAGACACATGGTTTTGATGCAAACGTTCGGCAAGTTCTGCCACAAGACTTGGCTGCATCAGCGGCTCGCCACCAGAAAATGTCACGCCACCTTGGCTTTGATCGTAGAAAGGCTTGTCTTTCATCAACACTTCAAACAGGTCGTCCGATTTCGCCTCTTCTCCACATATGCTGAGCGCTTGTGTTGGACATACGTTTCGCAGCGCAATGATCTGCGCTTCGCTCATGGCTTTTCGATTGATGATGATTTGATCGTCAATGCGTCGGATACCATCGCTTGCCATGTCGCCGTTTACGGTTTGCTTATAAGCCGACACACAAAGCTGGCAGTCCGCCATACAACTGCGTTCATCAAACAGCAGAGAGTGCTTTTCACTGCGGCTTTCTGGGTTTTGGCACCAAGGACAGGACAGACTGCATCCCTTCAGAAACAGAATGGTGCGAATACCATCACCATCGTGGGTCGAGAACCTCTGAATATTGAAATACATTACTGTCCGCCTCTTGGTTTGCTCTTCTACTTTTCACGCTTTTCTTTTGCTGAAAGCTTCACTTGATGATGAAATATTGGCACTTAACTTTTCACTTTATGAAATTATTATAGTTTCAATTGAAATTACAATTGATCAAAATCAAGATCTCAGCGGATTGTCAGATCTATAGTGATCCCATCATCAAAACGAAGATTTTGTATAAGGTAGAACCCATGATCGAACTCTATTTAGATACTGCTGACGTGGCAGAAGTAAAACGCTTTGACCAATGCCTACCTCTGAAAGGGGTAACAACAAATCCAAGTATTTTGGCGAAATCAAAACAAGGCTTGAACCAAACCTTAGCTGGCATGCAAGAAGCGTTAGGGGGCACACCCCGTTTCCATGCTCAAGTGGTGAGCACAACTGTAGAAGGCATGGTAGAAGAAGCGCGCCAAATCCATGAATTACCTTATGATATGGTCGTCAAAGTGCCAGCGACCGAAGCGGGCTTATCGGCAATTAAGTTAATGAAAAAAGAGGGAATTCAAGTACTCGCCACCGCTATTTACTCTGCTCAGCAAGGTTTCCTTGCGGCATTGTGCGGCGCTGACTATCTTGCGCCTTATGTGAACCGTATTGATGCGATGAACGGAAACGGTGTAGAAGTGGTCGCAGACCTGCAATTGCTACTGGATCAAAACCAACTGCCTGCAAAAATTTTGGCAGCGAGTTTTAAGAATACCCAACAAGCGATGGAAGTGATGAAGTTAGGCATTGAAGCGATCACCTTGCCTGTCGATGTGGCCGCGCAGATGTTTTCTCATCCAGCAGTTCAGCCGGCTGTCGATCAATTTGATAAAGACTGGAAATCCGCGTTTGGCAACAAACTTTCATTTGAAAGTTAAGCATAAAATTATCGAAAGTCCCGTTCCTCCTCGATCGAGGGGCTTTTGATATGGGAATCTCTGAGAAAAAGTAACATTCGCGCAGGCAACTGTTTATAGATGCGGCTTACGAAGAGATTCCCACCCCACTAATCTCGCCTCTACCTTCACGGCAAAGCACTCTATTCGTAACATCACTACTGACGAACAACGCTCGTTCCACAAGCAAAAAATTTTTGCTTCAAGCCGACAAACTCACAATCGCAACGCATCAATAAGTCGGTAATTATTAATTTTATCTATTGGAAATGAACACTGTTCATTTATAATCAGCGAACCTAACGCAGTAACAAGGAATCCACTTCATGAAACGCATTGCGCTTCTCTTTGCCATGTTTGCATTACTTTCTGGTTGTAGCAGCATGTCGCCAGAACAATGCCAAACCGCAGATTGGTATCGCGTCGGCTACCAAGATGGCCGCTCAGGCAACAACCCAAACATTTTGTACGAATACATTAAAGACTGTCGCGAAGCAGGCGTAACGCCAAATCACGTTGAGTGGCAAGACGGTTTTGATAAAGGCACCATTCTTTACTGTTCGCCAGACAATGGTTACACGGTGGGTGTAGAAGGAAAAACCTACTATGGCGTTTGCTCTAACGATCTTTTCCTTAAAAACTATCAGTTAGGCCATCAAGAATATCAGCGTCAACAACGCATTAATGCGTTAGATGCGGAGATATCACGCCTTGATCATCAATTGGATGCAAACTTAGATAAAGACAACGCGAAGCGTATTAGAGAGAGAAGAAAACAACTGGCGCGTGAGCGTGCATCACTCATCTCGCCAGGAGCTAATTACTACTTTAACTTTTAGTCACGATGGGCTACAACGTTAGGGTCATAAAGCGGCTGTTTGGATCAGGTTGATAGTCGCCAAACGGCTCGCAGTGCGCGAAGCCATGTTTTTCATATAGGCGATGCGCGGGTTCAAAAAATGCCATCGACCCAGTTTCCAAACTTAGACGTTGTATCCCCTGATGTTTCGCTTGCTCAATCACGTGATTGAGTAAGCGGGATGCCACGCCCTGTTTTCTCGCCGACGGCGTCGTACGCATCGATTTCAACTCTGCGTGACCATCTTCTAGTTGGCTCATTGCCACACATCCCAATAGCTGCTCACCATCCCAGCCCGTCCAAAACGTGATTGAAGGCAACTTCAACTTGCTTACATCTAACGCATGCACGCTCTCTGGTGGCGATGTAGCGTACATGTCCTGTAAATGCTCTTCCAACAACGCAATCACCTGCGGCCGTTCTAAATTGTCGATTTCAATTCTCATATTTCCATCCTTGGTGTTTTTCTAGTTAAAGCGGTTGTCTCATAATGTGCTGCGGTCCAACGGGGCCGCCGTGGTAAAGCTCATTGGTATCTTCAAACCCTGATTTTAAGTAACACTGATAAGCGGGTATGTTGCGGCAATTCACGGTGAGATAAAGCGCATCAAACTCGGGATAATGGCGTTTGGCGAAATCGGCAAACTGTTGAATGGCTTGCTTGGCGATGCCTTTGCCTTGATGACGGTGATCCACCAGCAAAGCACGCACGCCTAAGCTGTTTTTCGGGCAAAAATCGTATTTCTCGCTGTAAGCAGCATCGAACAGAAAAAAACCAACCACGTCATCGTCTGCCAAAATCAGATGCGGAAGTTCTGTAGGTTCAAGACGTGTCAGCATTTCACCCACATCCGCGACCGTAAACTGCGATTGCTCTTCTAGCACGCTAAGTTCGCAAGTTTGTTCATGTCGCTCAGGCGAATACTTTTCAATAGTAATCATAATCTTCCTTGTTGTTTTTATGCTCAATTCATACAGGGTATGTCGTAAATAGAAATACCTAGTGTCGTATTTCCCACTCGCAGGCAAACGTTTAGCACTCTATTATCCTCGCCATTCGATAGAGAGGTTTCCATGTCCCGTTTTTTACTTTGTAGTTTTGCACTCGTTTTACTCTACCCTACTGCCATTGATTTGTATCTTGTTGGTTTGCCTCAAATTGCGTCAGATCTCAACGCCAGTGAATCTCAGTTGCATATTGCGTTTTCGATCTATTTAGCTGGCATGGCTACCACCATGTTATTCGCGGGGAAAATTGCAGACTCTGTGGGACGAAAGCCTGTTGCCGTCGTCGGCGCGATGATCTTCGTGCTCGCGTCTTTTCTCGGCGGGATGGCTGAGCAACCAAACGCTTTCTTGATTGCTCGCTTTTGCCAAGGCATCGGAGCTGGATCTTGCTATGTCGTCGCGTTCGCGATTTTACGCGACACGCTAGACGATGAACGCCGCGCGAAAGTATTGTCGATGCTCAATGGCATCACCTGTATCATCCCAGTGATCGCACCCGTGATTGGTCACTTGATTATGCTGAAATTTCCTTGGCCGAGTTTGTTTACCACAATGGCAGGAATGGGCATTCTCGTCAGTGTATTGGCCATTTTTGTTCTCAAGGAATCACTACCCAGCCAACAACGTGAAGAACAGACAGCGCCAGAGAGCCATCAAGAGACTTTCTTCGAGCGATTTTTTATCAGTAGGCTGATCATTACTGCACTTGGAGTGACCACCATTCTGACCTTTGTTAACGCTTCACCAATTGTCGTGATGAGCATGCTTGGTTTTGATCGCGGCGGCTATTCTTCCATCATGGCAGGGACTGCGACGATCAGTATGTTGATTTCGTTCTCGGCGCCATTGGCATTGGGGATTTTTAAGCAGCGAACCTTAATGATCACCTCTCAAGTATTGCTCGCTTGTGCAGGCATCGTGCTCAGTGCTGCCCATTTCCATGATGGACAATCTCTTTACTATGTATTCGGACTTGGGCTGATTTGCGCTGGTTTCGCTTGTGGCTTTGGCGTGGCCATGAGCCAAGCGCTCAGCCCATTCTCTCAACAAGCTGGCGTGGCGAGCTCGTTACTGGGCATTGCTCAAGTTTGTAGTTCAGCGTTCTATATTTGGTTTATGGGTTTCATCGGCGTTAGTGCACTGAATATGTTGGTGTTTATCTTAGTGTTAGGTAGCGTAATCAGCCTTGCTCTAATACTATTGATTCCAAAGCCTGTTCACGATACCCATTATGAAGAAATCCCTAGCGCGACTTGATTTAAACTTACTGTTCACTCTGCAATTATTGCTGCAAGAGCAAAGCGTCTCGAAAGCCTCGAAAAAGCTGAACGTTACGCCCTCTACCGTAAGTAAGTCGCTCAACAAACTTCGTCATTGGTTCGATGATCCTTTGTTTGTCAAAACACCTAAAGGTCTTGCGCCAACGCCCTTGGCGCAAAGCATGGAGCAAGATCTTGCAGAATGGCTGCAAATTGGCAGCCAGATTGCAGAAAAACGCAGCGATATTACGCCTAAAGGAGTGCGTTTTGATATCACGATTGAGTCGCCATTAGTGCTCACGGTACTGGACAGACTCATCGTCGCTATCCACCAGCGATACCCTGAAGCGAAAGTAAAAACCAGTAACTGGGATTACGATTCACTCGACGCCATCATTCGAGGCGAGGCGGATATCGGTTTTACCGGCCGAGAAAGTCACCCGAGATCGAAAGAGTCGTTGGATCTTCTGCCGTATTTCTTGGATTTTGAGATTCTATTTTATGACCTGCCGATGGTGTATTTACATAAAGATCATCCGGCATTACAGCAAGAGTGGAATCTCGAGACCTTTCTGAGCTACCAACACATCAATATTGTTTGGGAAAAAAGTGAAACTTGGGCGTTGGATGAAGTGTTAACGGAACTAGGGCTACAGCGCTCTATCGGGCTGACGATGTCCAACTTTGAGCAATCCCTTTTTATGGCAGCGCAGCCGACGCATGACATGATCACCACCGCGCCGCACTATTGCAAAAGCTACACAGAAAAGCTGCATCTCGATTTGGTGTGCTTGCCAATTCCGTTAGACCAAACTCAACAAGACAAGTTACTGATTCCATTTACCATGATTTGGCATAAACGCAATGCGTACAATCCCAAATTGCTATGGTTGAAAAACACCATCAAGTCATTGTACAAACAACCATCCCTACCACAGTAACACTCAGGCTAAGGTCAGGTTTTCTTTGGTGATTTTTGATGGTTTTCTCGCTCTGACAGCTATAACTAATCACTTTATCAACTAATGAAAAAGGCCGTTTGACGCTACACTCAATCCATATTTCTGCGTTAAGGGGCAAGGATGTCGACCTTTTTACTCACTGCTATTACGATGCTGGCGTTCGCCGCCAATTCATTATTGTGCCGACTTGCATTGGCCGAAGGGTTGATTGATGCAGGAAGCTTCACTCTCGTCCGATTGATATCTGGCGCGATTACCTTAATCACATTGCTTGTCGTGAGAGGTCAGTGGAAAACCGATCGGCCAACTTCTCGCTTTCGCTTTTTTGCTGGCGTGGCGTTATTTGGTTATGCTGCCCTTTTCTCTTTCGCGTACTTACAACTGGCGACAGGAACCGGTGCTTTGCTTTTGTTTGGTGCCGTGCAACTTACATTACTGGCAATCTATTGGTGGCAAGGTGAGCGCTTTCAGTTTCTCGAAATCATCGGTATCGGCCTTTCGATTGTTGGCTTTGTTTGGTTAATGTTGCCATCTGCCACTCGCCCCGATATCAGTTCTGCACTTCTCATGTTGATTTCTGGCATTTGTTGGGCTGCGTTTACTGCGCTCGGCAAGCAAGCGCCTTCTCCAAGTAGTGGCATCACATGGGGGTTTATCGCTGCATCTATAATTGGCATACTCCTATCACCGTTGATGCTGTCCTCAATCCATCTCTCTCTGAGCGGAATTTTGCTCGCTATCACGTCTGGCGCCATTGCATCTGGCCTTGGTTATACACTTTGGTATCAAGTCATGCGTAAGCTCTCTTTACTTCAAGCCGCCGTCAGCCAACTTTCCGTGCCAGCCATTGCTTTGCTGTTAGGTACCGTCGTACTCCACGAGTCTCTTTCACTGCATACACTTTTAACCAGTGGCATCATTCTTGGTGGTATCGCTTTGGTTTTTTTATCTCGATCCAAAAAACAAGCGAACAATCGGCAAGCCGATAAAAAATAATAACTTTCCCTCTCAAATACCCATTCATCATCTATGCTTTTTAAAGCAGCAAAGCTCATTGCAGATGGTACGAATGGCCTGCTTTAGTATCAGGCGAAGGATATAAGGTGAGAATTGGCTCACACAACACGACGATTTTGTTTCAAAAGTGAGAATCGTCACAGATCGAGATTTTGCTCGTTTTAGCCGTTTCGTCAATAACGCCAAGGGTTAGCGCGAGATCGAGCCAAATACGCACTTTGTGTTTTGACAAAGGGTTTACAAAGCACACTTTTTCACCCGCTATATTCCGCCCCCCGAATTTATTCAGAACAAGATTCTGATTATTCACATAAGAAATTCATCAACTTATAACGATAAGCCTGAGCAAACTTTGACACTATGAACGACAAAATAAAATTCGCTATTAAAGTATCGCTTAGCCTGACTCTGGCTTATCTGATCCCGTTTGCCATGGGTTGGCCGCAAGCATCGACGGCTGCAACCACAGTGATGCTGATTGCATCCACAGGCAGTCGTCGTGAATCACTCGCCAAAGGTACCTTACGCGTGTTCGGTACGTTGGTTGGCGCCGTCGTTGGCTTGTTACTGGTGGGATTGTTTGCTCAAGACCGCTTGCTGTACATGCTGAGCGTGTCGGTTGTGGTCTCTTTCATTTTTTACTTCCGTAATGCCTATCAAAAAGATCCAACGTTACTCATGCTGACCGGTGTGATGACGCTGATGATGTCCAATGGCGGTGACGCAGAAGGCGCGTTTCTTTATGGCGTTGACCGCGCTTATATGACGGTGTTTGGGGTGGTGGTTTACACACTCGTGGGGACTTTCTTATTCCCGACCAAAACAGAACAAAACCTAAGACAACTCATCGAACAACTCAACCAAGCACAACGCGCGTTGTTCACCGCTATCTTGCAAAATTTCGAGCAAAAATCGGCAGGGCAAGTCTCTCCTCAAGAAAAAAGAGAAGAAAATCCAGAAGCAGGAGAGCCACAACCTAGCGTAGATTCTCTTATCGAGCAGATGTTTGCCGCCCAAAATGCGCTCGAACAGCGTTTTGCCACAGTCAGTGTGGAATGCAGCGACGTGTCAGCCTACATGAAAGAGTGGCGCTTGGCGGTTCATTTGAACAAGCAGGTAACGCAACAATTGACCGTCGCGGCGCACAGCCACTTTAGCCACCAGCAAGACCGTGAAAGCATCAGCAACTTTGATCAAGCCGTTGCGGAAATTGACGCGCTATTTGATACCTGCCAACAAGTCTGGGACGAAAAAGAGCCCGCTTTTCGTGCTCAAGAGTTCAAAGTCGAATACAACCAGACGTTGCTTGAAGACGCAGCGCACCTAGAGAAAGGCTCTGCGCTTATGCTGGGGCACCTCTTGGGGCTCATGCATCAAAACTTGTCACGTTTAGCGGAGAGCATTAGCTGCATTGACTCTGTGACGAACAATGTCTCCTTTGACGTGCCACTGCCGAAACCGAAAGGCAAGTTTCTATGGTGGGACGCAGAAAACTTTAAAACCGCGGTCAAAACCTTTGTCACTTATTGGGTTGCAGGGCTGATTTGGATTTATTTCAATCCACCAGGCGGCTACTCGTTCGTGGTCTTCTCGACCATGTTTATGTCTTTGCTGTCGTTCGTGCCTGTGCACCCGATTTTGTTGCTTGTGCTGTTCACTTTCGGCTTCTTGTTCGCGGTGCCTTCTTACGTCTTCATTCTTCCGCAATTGGATCTCGGATTAGAACTTGGCCTGTTTATCTTTATCTACACCTTTATCGGCTTTTATCTGTTTAACGGGCCAGTGACGATTTTCTATATGATTGGCTTGTTTGTTCTCGGTTTAGACAACAACATGTTTTATCACTTCGGGATCCTCATGACGATCATGCTGTTGTTCTACATGGTGGTGTTCATGATTATTTTCGCGCACTACTTCCCGTTTAGCTCACGACCAGAACACCTCTTTTTGACCATAAAAGAACGCTACTTCCGACATACCCGAGAGCTGTTCACTACCTATCAACAGCAGTCTAGCTCGGTTATTACGCCGCTCAAACGGGCCTTGCACTTGGTGACGCTCAATGTCTCATCGAAAAAGCTCAAAGTCTGGGGTTCGAAAATCAACCACAAACACTTTGACAAAACCACGCCAGAAGCGATTGGCGCGTTTAGCAAAGCGTGTGATGTACTCAGTAATCACATCAACATCTTAATGGCCGCCGAGAAAAAGTTGATGACCAATCCGCTGATTACTCAGCTTCGCCAACAACACCGCGATTCCATCATTCCTTTGATGGCGGGCGCTTTAGCCAGCCACCAAGCAACACAAGAACTCGACTCCGTATTCGACCAATACAGTCAGGATTACCAAACATTCGAAGATAAACTGGAAGATTTTTTTAGTGAGTTGGATTTATCTGACTACGCTTATTCTGAGATAGCCGGTTTTTATATCTTGCTGAATTTAAAACGGAACGTGTTCGAAGCAATCAAGCATTGCAAGCAAACCTACGAGGATATCGATTGGGTGAACTTACAACAGAAGCGGTTTTAAAGGTGGGGGATATGATGCTTCCAAAACTAACCAAACCAAGCCTCGCCATACTTTCCCTGCTCGGGCTCAGTGCGTGTACCACTGTGGGGCCAGACTATGTCCACCCACCGCAAACGCCATTACCAAGCGATTGGTCGGTGCAAAAAGCAGCCAAAGATACGCAGCAATCCGAGCAACAATTACAACAGTGGTGGCAGCAGTTTAACGACCCGACGCTCAATCAATTAGTCGAGTTGGCGAATGAGCAAAACCTAGACATAGAAGCCGCGGGGCTGCGCATTGTTCAAGCGCGTTCATTACTTGGCATTTCGACTGGCTTGCAATACCCGCAAGTTCAAACCGTGTCAGGAAATCTAGCGCGTGCCTACGTGAATGATCAGGGTGTAAACAACGCCGCTCTGTCGTTTGATGCTGCGTGGGAAATGGATATTTGGGGAAAATACGCTCGTAGCATCGAATCAGCAGAAGCTGGTTATTACGCATCCATCGCGTCGTATCACGACATCATGGTCACCATCACCGCCGAAGTGGCGCGTAACTACATTAACTATCGCACGTTCCAAGAGCGCATTTTGCTGTCTCGTCGCAACATCGAAATTCAAGAGCGTGTCGTCCGCATTACACAGGTTCAGTTTGACTCTGGCAACGTTACAGAATTGGACGTTCAACAGGCGAAAAACCAACTCTATACTACCAAAGCGGCATTACCGAGTCTCGAAGTCGCGATGAAACAATCACGTACCGCGTTGGCGTTATTGCTAGGTGCATTACCGGAAGAAGTAGACGAGCTGCTGCAATCAGATGGAATGCATAAGCAAATTTCTGATTATGAAGCGCAGTTCAAATCGACAGGCAGAAAATCGGCGTTATCGGGCACCGACGAGCGCTCCATTGTGCCGCGTCCACCTCTGTTGGATACCCAAGTGGACGCAAACTTAGTGATGCGACGCCCGGATTTGCAAGTCTCTGAGATGCAAGCTCGCGCGCAGAGTGCGCAAATTGGCGTGGCGGAAACCGCTCTTTACCCAAGCTTTTCACTGTTCGGTTCCATCGGTATCGACAGTACGGTTCCCGATGGCAGCAGTTTCAGTTTTAGCGATTCGCTCACCATGGTGGTTGGCCCAACGTTCAGTTGGAATATTTTCCAATACGGACGCGTGAAAAATAACACTCGTTTCGAAGATGCTCGCTTCCAAGAAACGCTGACCAACTACAACAAAAAAGTGCTGCAAGCCGTTAATGAAGTGACCAATGCAATCGAAGCGTATGACCTGTATTTGCAGCAAAAAGATTTACGTTTGCAATCAGTCAACTCTTCCATTCGTGCATTCAACATCTCCATGACGCAGTACGAAAACGGCCAAATCTCTTTTGAACGTCTGCTCAACTCGGTAGAGAAAATGACCCGTGCGGAAGACAGTTACGCGCAAATTAAAGGCAATGTCGCGAACCAAGTGATCGCGCTGTACAAAGCGTTGGGCGGCGGCTGGCAAACCCAAACAGGCAAACCCTTCCTCAGTGAATCTATTGCCAAGCAAATGACAGAACGAACTGACTGGGATGGTTATTTAAATGAAGAAAACCGCGTATTGCCGCCTTTGCGCCTCGAAACTCCGGATGAGACCAGTGATGAGAACAAAACGGAGGATCTCTAATGCCTCATGAACTCTCTTGGGGAGACATTTACTTTTCTCCCACGTTACTGGTGCTCTTTCTCGCCGTCACGGCAACGTGGATAACGGTGATGATATTGAACAAGACACGTCTGTCTCGCTTCATTGCTTTTCCGTCTCTGACGTTTATTGCCATCATGGTCGGTTATGTGGTGGCCATCGACAGCTTTTATATTCAATTTTAGGTGCCAAACAAGATGAAAAAACTATTCGTAATCGCACTCAATCTTGTCATTCTTGGTGGCGCAGCTTGGCTCGGCTATCAAAAATTTGAAGAGTATTTTAATAACCCTTGGACACGCGACGGCCAAGTGCGCGCGAACGTCATCAAAGTAGCTCCTCGTGTATCAGGCCCAATTGTAAATGTCGCGGTGCAAGACAACCAAGAAGTGAAAACAGGCGATTTACTGTTTGAAATCGACCCTGCGACTTACGAAGTTGCTTTGTCTCAAGCCGAAGTGGCACTAGAACGCGCCATTGTTAGCTCTCGCGGTAAAAAAATCGAATACGACCGCCTTAAAGATATTCGCGCCAAAGACCGCGGCGCGGTTTCTCACAAGGATCTGATTCGTCGTGAAATCGCTTACGAAGAATCGCTACTGCAAATCAAATCTGCAGAAGAGCAATTAAAATCAGCGCGCCTTAACCTCAGCTTTACCAAAGTTTATGCGACCGTCGATGGTTTTGTGTCTAACCTCGATATTCGAAACGGTACGCAAGCGGTCGCAAACCAGCCACTGCTGGCGCTGATCGACAAGAACAGTTTCTGGGTGTTTGGTTTCTTCCGTGAAAACCAACTCGCGCAAATCGAACCGGGTAGCCAAGCACGTGTCACTTTGATGTCTCACCCAGACACGCCAATTGACGCAACGGTTGACTCTATCGGTTGGGGTATTGCGCCGAAAGACGGCACGGTCGGCTACAACCTTCTTCCAAACGTGAACCCTGTATTTCAGTGGATTCGCTTAGCACAACGTATTCCGGTGCGAATCTCAATCCAAGAACTTCCAGAAGATGTTGATCTTCGATTCGGGCTTTCTGCGTCCATCATGGTGATGAAAGATTCATCGGCAGAAAATGAACAGTAACTAAGTGAGAAGAACCATGGTCATTGGTAAAAAACTCAAAAACATTAATGAAGAAAACAACTTCTTCTATCTAACTTTAGCGCTGGTGATTTTGTTGCTAGGGAGTGCAATGGCACAAGTGGTAGGTGAAGGGACGATTGAACACATACTGCAGGCGTTCACGGTTCTCACGTTCATTGTCTGTTTTGCCAGCCTTCGCTTCGACAAAATGTGGTCTCGTTTCCTCTATACCCTGTTTGGCGTTTGGGTTCTTGTGATTGTTATCAAGACCGTTTTCAACATCCGAGAGATGAATGTAGTGATGCTTGCCCTCACCTTCGCATTCTTTTTCGGCACTTTTAAATCCATCGCAAGGCAGATTCTTTTCACTGGCCACGTCAATAGCAACAAAGTCATTGGCTCAGTCGCGCTTTTCTTACTGCTTGGTCTGATGTGGGCAATTGCCTATCTCATTCTTCTAGAGTTCTCGCCAACCTCATTCACTGGGATGGAAGCCATTTCTTGGGGGCAGAATTTCTCTAATGCGGCGTATTTTAGTTTCGTCACCTTAACCACGCTTGGTTATGGCGATATCAGCCCTCTAACGCCATTGGCTCAAGTCGTGGTGTATTTAGAGGCCATTACAGGTGTGTTCTATATGGCGATTGTTGTTTCAAGTCTCGTCAGTTCTAACATTGATCATCAGGTAAACAAAAATGGATAAACAATCGGTAAAAATCGACAGTAAGCTTTTCATCAGTAATATGGTGGAATCAGCAATACGCATTGGCTTGATCTTCGTCTTGCTGATGTTTACGTACGACATCATCAAACCCTTCATTCTTCCCGTTATTTGGGGTGCAATTATAGCCGTCGCTTTAATGCCACTTACAAAAAAGCTGGAGCGTGCATATGGCGGTCGCAGAGGGCTGGCAGCCACGACGATTGCTTTACTTGGTATTGCACTCTTAGTCACACCACTTGTTATGGTGTCAGGTTCTATTGTGGATGGTGCAACGCATGCGCTTGAAGTATTGCAAAACGGACAAGTGAAGATCCCAGGTCCAAAACCTTCCGTTGCGGATTGGCCTGTCGTAGGTGATAAGCTCTATGAGGTGTGGACCCTATTCGCGACTAACCTTGAACAAGCGATTCAAACCTTTATGCCGCAGATAAAGTCCGCTCTCACTTCTTTGCTAGGCACACTTGGCGGTGTATTGGGCAGTTTACTGCTTTCAATCTTGTCACTTGCGATTGCAGCAGGTTTTATGACGTACTCTGAATCTGCAGCATCAGGGCTAAGAACCATCGCTATTCGTACCGCTGGTGAAAACGCTAAAAGCTGGACCACGCTTATTGCAGCAACCATTAAAAGCGTACTGCTTGGCGTAGTCGGTGTGGCGGCGATTCAAGCCCTGTTGATCGGTGCTGGTTTCTTTGTATTTGGCGTTCCGGCAGCTGGTTTGCTCACTCTGATTCTGATGATCTTGTGTATCGCTCAGCTACCAGCGCTGCTTGCCGTACTACCAGTGATTGGCTTCATGTACATGACTCAAGATACAACGACAGCCACCATGTTTACTGTCTGGGTAGTAGTTGCAGCTCTTTCTGAAAACCTGTTCAAACCAATGTTAATGGGACGTGGCGTCGACGTGCCAATGCCTGTGATTCTGCTCGGTGCCATCGGTGGTATGCTTTTCTACGGCATCGTTGGTCTGTTCTTAGGTGCCGTTATCCTGGCGATTTGGTATGAGTTATTTGTTTGGTGGTTGAGCATTGAGAAAGCACAACAGCAAGAAGAAATGGCAGAACAACAAGACGCTTCTGATGACCAATCAGAGCCTGGACACTGTGCAGGCATATAATAAATCAATAAGTTAGAAAGAAATTTAATCTATAACTTATGATATCAAACCGCTCTATTGCAGCGGTTTGATTCTATTTGGATCACAGTTTCCCCGTAATAAATGCGATAAAAATGACGTTCTTGTTAAATTTTCATACTTCTTACACTTGGGAGTTGCAATCGGGCAATGAACGATGCACTCTCGATGACCACTAATTTGCTTAGGATAAAAACAATGAAATTGATCAAGCCTTTAACTTGTGCGCTTGCTCTCGCAATGAGTGGCATGGCATTCGCAGATGTAACCGTGAGTGTTCCTGACAACGTTTCAGTATTAGCGGCTAACGGTGAAAAAGCAGACCTTTCGGGTGGTTTTTTCGCCTCGGAAAGAACATTAACGTTACCTGATGGCGTTAACCAAGTCGTATTTCGCTTCGCCCCTTACTTTAACCAAGGTAATGACCGTTTAAGTGTTGAAAGCGATGTTATCGTTACACGATTTGACGCTGCCAATGCCGAACTGACACTACAAATGCCTGAATACCGCAACCTTCGCGATGCGGAAGAAAAGATCAAGGACTTAGATTGGAAACTGGTTGATGATTCAGGCAACACCGTCGCCGTTGAGCAAGACAAATTGATCAAACCGGGTATGCAAATCGGTCGTGATTACGTGCGTGAAGTGGAAAGCTACAACAAAACAGGCGGCGTTGCTGCTATCGCTGTTGCTGGTGCAGCCGTTGCTCAACCAGTCACACTGCCAGCAAAGATTCCTGAAGATATGAAACAAGCGAGAGCGACTGCGGTTAAATCAGATTCGACAGCAGAAGAGATGCTGCACTTCTGGTACCAAAAAGCAGACGCAGAAACCAAAGCTCGCTTTAAAGCGTACGTTAATCAACAATAAGTCTGATTAACTCTATCGATATTAAAAGGCCACTTCATGTGGCTTTTTTGATCGAACAAGCTAGGACGCTTGAGCGACTTTGGTATTGGTGATCATCATGTCTTCAATATGGTTATATCAATTTAACCAAACGCTACCAATAACGCTCATAGATGATATTGCCTCCTGTTTTAGGACGATACTTTTCCAACCCAAGCCCTTGTAAGACTGGCAAGGTATCTTTGATCATCTGCGGGTTCCCACACATCATGACAAAACTACTTTGAGCAGAGAATGGCACATCAGCAGCGTTGGACAGTCTACCCGATTCGATGAGTTCAGGAATTCGACCTTGTAACTGACCATCCACCACTTCCCTACTGACTATCGGGATGTACTTTAATCTGCCTTCATATCGTTGCTGTAGTTGCTCAATCAGATATTTGTAGACCAAATCTTTTTCGTAGCGAACCGCATGAACAAGCACAATTCGCTCATTATGAGGTGGTAAGTTTATATCATCCAGTAGCGATAAAAACGGTCCAATACCTGTACCTGTAGATAGCAGCCACAGATCATGAGCCTGTTTAGGAATAGAGTCGAGGATTAAGTCACCATGTGCGGTCTCACCGACATAAATGCTATCACCAGATTTAAGCTTTTGAAGCCTTGGGGAAAGTTGTCCTTGAGGGTCGGCTACTATTAGGAACTCCAACCAATCGAACTGTTCGCTTGGCGCATTAACCACAGAGTAAGCACGACTTATCAGCTTGCCTTCATCATCAAGCAAAGCAAGCTTGGTGAACTGGCCGGCTTTAAAGGTAAGAGGCGCGCCTGAGACCCTTAAACTGAACAGCTCGCCAGTCCAGTCAATGCGTTTTTCCACCTTGGCTAGATTGAAACCTTTCAGCTCAGTCATGAGACACCTCCTATTTGGTTACTCTTAGTTAAACTTACGCCTTCAACTCGATTATGTAAAGTTTCTAGTTTACATAATAAGACTGCCATTTCATTTCACATTTTAAAAACAATTTTATTACATATTAAATGATTACATCTAGAATAAATGCTCAAAGTGATAAGTCGCGTCGCAATTTGTGGCAAAGCAGATGAAAAAGGAGCACTAAAAATGGACACACTGTTAAAAGACTTTCCCGTTATCACAGAGATCAAAGTCGCATGGGGTGAAATGGATGCTCTGCAACACGTCAATAACGTGGTCTATTTTCGCTACTTCGAGACGGCGCGTTTAGATTACTTCAACAAAATTAATCTGCTAGTCGACCTGCAAACCTCGCAAATTGGACCAGTACTGAGCGAGACGCAATGCCGCTACAAGCTGCCTGTCACTTACCCAGACACGTTATTAGTCGGCTCGCGCGTGATCGACATGCAAGAAGATCGCATCACGATGGAGTACCAAGTGCTGAGTAAGAAGTGGGGTAAAATTGCGACCATCGCGACCGCCACTGGTGTGATGTTCGATTTTAAGAACAACGTTAAAGCTGCGATTCCAGATCACGTTCGCCAGTCGATTTTAGACTTGGAAGGAACCGTGGGTAGTACGCATCATTTGGAGTAGCAAGAAACGAGAGATTAAAGGCGAGGTTCCCGACAGCGCTTCTTCATCGCTATCGGGAATGATGCTGAGGTACCATTCCAACTTACGCGATAAGAAAAGCTGCGTCATTCTAGCGAGCCATAGCGAGACTAAGAATCTACTTACCGCTTGCTGCAGACCCTAGAGCGATGAATAAACTCAATACAATCTGAGAGTAGATTCTGAATCACGCTCGTTCCTCGCTGTTCAGAATGACGGTTCGAGTTTAGCTCTGACCTCTATAAAACCATCTAAAAAGCTATTCCAGACAAGCCTAAGTGACCATCCGGAATCTCGCCTTAAATGTAACAGCAGAGCTACTCTTCCTGCCTACGCGATAAGAAAAGCTGCGTCATTCTAGCAAGCCAAAGCGCGACGAAGAATCTACATACCGCTTGCTGCAGACCATAGAGCAATGAATGGACTCAATATATTCTGAGAGTAGATTCTGAATCACGCTCGTTCCTCTCTGTTCAGAATGACGAACCTCGTTTAGGTTCTGACTCTAAAACACTATCTAAAAAAACATCCCGGACGAGCACAAGCGAGTCATCCAGAATCTCGCTTTAGACGTATCAGCAGAGCTACTCTTCCAGCCTACGCGATAAGAAAAGCTGCGTCATTCTAGCGAGCCAAAGCGAGACTAAGAATCTACTTACCGCTTGCTGCAGACCCTAGAGCGATGAATAAACTCAATACAATCTGAGGGTAGATTCTGAATCACGCTTTAGACGTAACAGCAGAGCCACTCTTAAAGCCCACACGATAAGAAAAGTGACGTCATTATAGCGAGCCAAGGCGAGACTAAGAATCTACATAACGCTTGCTGCAGACCATAGAGTGATCAGCAGAACGTCTCGATATATAGCGCTTCCACCTTATCTCTTGCCCATTGCGTTTTACGCAAAAACTTCAGCGAAGATTTGATCGACGGATCTTTCTTAAAACAGTTCACTCGAACGCGCTCATACAGGCCATTCCAACCAAAGTGTTCAACTAGTCGGGTGACGATTTTTTCTAAACTCAACCCATGCAGAGGGTTATTCGGCTGTTCGTTGCTCATGTTGTTGATCCAGTAACGATGTAAGTGGCGGGCTAATCTAACTCAAAGTGACCACTTAACCTAATGTTTTCACCTTCAAAGGCGTTTAGCTTGAATTACTTTACTCATCTCCCCTATAGTAGCTCAAACTTCACAAACATCCTTTTCACGATGAAAGCCCTCAACGACCTCAATATTTTTGTCGAAACAGCGCGCCAAGGCAGCTTTTCAAAAGCCGCTAACAGCATGGACATGACACCTGCCGCCATTAGCGCATCGATTAAGCGTCTTGAAGGGCAAATCGGTTTCCCGCTGTTTGTGCGTTCCACCCGAAGCCTGCGTTTAACCTCAGAGGGCGAACTGTTTTTAGACAAAACCACGCAAGCATTGGCAACATTGCAAGAGGGGTTGGATCAGATCTCAAGTGCGCGTGGTGAGTTATCTGGTCAACTGCACATTACTGCGCCCTCCGATTTTGGTCGCAATATGTTGCTCGATTGGGTGGATGAGTTCATCGATCTCTACCCAAATGTTTCCATCAAACTAGAGCTGTCCGATAGCTTGACGGATATGTACACCAAGCCTGTCGATATTGCGATTCGCTACGGCGAGCCGGCCGACTCCAATCTGGTCGTGTTGGCTTTGTGTGGGTCAAACGAACGGATCTTATGTGCATCGCCAGAGTACGTAGCTACACATCCAGAACTCACTTCTCCTGCCGATTTAATGCAACACAACTGCTTGTGCTACATGGTCGCGGATTCGGTCTACAACAAATGGACGCTCACGCGTGACGGCGAGAAAGAACAAGTCGTGGTCAACGGTAACTTGATGAGCAACGATAGTGACTTGCCACATCGGTTAGCGCTCAAAGGCAAAGGCATTGCGAATAAATCGTTGATGGACATCAGCCGAGACTTAATCGAGGGAAGATTAGTGCGAGTGTTACCAGAGTGGGATTGCGGCCCAGTGCCGCTCTACATGGTGTGCGCCGATCGTCGCTTACTGACGCCAACGATTCGGACTTTCCGCGACTTTATCCAACAAAAATGCTGCCAGCAACGCGCCAACGTGCTGGCAACCTTCTGTCATTAGGCGATAAATCGAAGAGGACGAATCTGGGTATATTCAACCCAATCGTTCTCTTCCAATGTTTCAAGAAACGCCGCCATGTGCGGGCTTTGCAAGTGCTTATCCAATGCCTCTTGCGATGCCCAAATTTCTTGGAACATAAATAGGCCTTCAACTTTTTCGTCGAGATACAACTCGTATTGGCAACAGCCTTCTTCTTTGCGAGTTGGCTCTAGTAAACCAGAAAGCAAATTCGACACCTGATCCTTACTGTCTGGATAGGCTTTCACTTCTGCAACTAAGTGGATCATCGTTTTATCACTCTTTTGCGATTTATATATTGATTACAGGGTCCTACGTCACCTGCAAGTAAGCTCGAATTAGATCTCGGTGAATACGGTTTCTGCGTCCCAGCGAGACTTTGGCGTTTTCGCGTTGAAGTCATCTTCCGCGTGGTAGCCAAGCGGCACGATCACAACGCTGGTGTAACCTTTTTCGCGCAAGCCAAATTCTTCATCCAGTACTTTGGGATCAAACCCTTCAATTGGCACTGCATCAATTTCTAGCGTCGAAGCTCCCAGTAGCAACGTACCCACGTTGAGGTAAACTTGTTTCTCCATCCAATGGTTCGCATCTTTCAGATCAAAACGGTGCATGTTTACAAAGTAGCTACGACCACCGCGCACAGCCGCTTTCGCTTCTTCAGTTGGGAATCGGCCATCTTTTTCTTCTTGCACCATTAGCGCTTCAATGTAGTCGTTATCGATGCCTGTTTTTGCACAAAACACCAATACGTGAGAAGCGTTGAGAATCTTCGCCGCGTTAAACGCGTAATTCTCTTGCGCCGCTTTAGCGATGCGCTGTTTGCCTTCTTCTGTGCTTGCCAGAATGAAATGCCAAGGTTGAGAGTTCACACTCGATGGACTAAAACGAATCAGCTCTTTAACTGCATCGATTTTTTCTTGAGGTAGCTTGCGCGTTGGGTCAAACACTTTCGTTGAGTAACGAGATTTTGCAGCTTGTACGATATCCATGAGGTTCTCCAATTAATGAATTTAAGCTGTGTAACAGCATAACCTCATGAGATAAAGGGAAAAACCGATTTCGATTAAAAACATTTTCAAAATAAATTTGAAAATAAAACGATAAGAAAGGCTTTGAGCGTTCTCACTGAACTTCTTCATCTTTTCAGCAATAATGCATGTTTGCTCGCAATCAAACTCAACTCATGCTGCCTCAAGAGAACGTTATTACATCCTTTCTGTGCAAAAAGCTCGGTCACAATCACCTTCGAATTGCCGGCGAATATTGGCACATTGAGAAGTTGGTGGCCTTGCAATGCATGATGTTGAAAGAAGCGCCTAACCTCCAAGAAGGGCTGCTTTGGTGGAGTAAAAGTGTCTCATTATTCGACCGCCGTTTGTACGTCACATTTCAACATGGTGATGCCCAAATCCATCTGCAAGTCGAATGTAGAGCGGCCGATATGCCAAATTGGGCGGAGTCGGTGTTTGGCTTGCTCAAAATGCAATTGGAAATGCTTGAGCTAAGCGAATCAATACAGGTACAAGTTCACGCCAACAATCCACTCGCGGCCGATATTTTTCTAGAGGAAACGCGAGATTCTAAAACGAGTTCAAGCGTGTTTGATTTGGTGAAACATGTTTATTTGCTGCTTTCTCACCAGCCAATTGAGCAACCAGAATTACTGAGTGTTTTGAACGCCTTGTTCATCAAAAACAGTAATTACGCGCTCAAGTTAGAGCAAGCGGCAAGGCAACTGGGCGTCTCCAAACGCACCTTGCAACGTCGACTGCAAGAAAAGCAAATGAGCTACTCTCAATGCGTTGATTTCGCTAAAAGAAAGCAAGCACTCACTTTGCTTGCCGACACCCAACTCACAACGCAGCAAATCGCCTATCAACTTGGTTACGAAGAACCATCGAACTTTCACCGCACTTTTCGTCGTTGGTATCCGTTTTCCCCCATGCAGTATCGCCAACAATGTTTGGATAACCGAACTCAACTAAATCAACAACCGATCCGCTTGTACTACGCCAAAGCCAATACCTTCGACGATAACCACATCGACCAACCTGTCGGCAAAATCTGGATGGAAGTGGACAATATTGCGTTTGAAAAAGTGGTCTCGGTAGAATGCCGTGACCGTGATGGCGCATGGCGGCGCTACCCCGCCTTCTTCGAGCGTTTTTTAAGTCATGGCACCGAACTCTGGGCAACGACCGAACTTCCGGTAGCGCATCCCCTTACCTTTCGCCTGTGTTATGAAGTCGATGGGGAACGTTACATTGAGAATAACCACCAGCGTGACTATGTGGTTTCTAAAGGGCTTTTAATTGGCGCAACGGAATACATTGTCCCGACTCGGCAGCTTATTAATATTGGGGCGCAATACACGCTCTTTATCGAACTGGCATGCCGACTTGAAAACGTTGCGAGAATTGACTGTTACGCCGATGATGACCCCACACCTCACGCAATGCGCTTAACCAAACACTCGCTACATTATGCGTGTTGGGTGCTGCAATTATCGCTCACTCAAACTGCAAAGCAGTGCCGTTTCCGCCTTTATGATGAATCCGGCAACGAGCTCGCGAAAGAGCATTACCCGATACAATATCCTATTGTGCAACCGCTCAATTAAAACTGTCGGTCAGATCAAAATCGCCGCTTCGTGACATCATTTCACGTCTTTTTTGGCGTGAAATGACACTCTCAATTTCAAACCTTTGCTTTATCGTTTCTGCATTGCTGCATAACGGAGGCAAAAACTGTGTTTGAAACTCTACCTAACCCAATGAATAAAATAAAAATACTTCCTTTAGCGATCGCTCTTGCTCTTTCTGGCTGTGGAAGCGACGAAACCACACCAGTCGAAACAGGCAGCCACGTGGCATCTCCTGATTGGCAAGATCAAATCATTTACTTCCTGATGATCGACCGTTTTAACGACGGCGACAGCGCTCTCAATGATCAAGGGCAAAACGAATTCGATCCGACGTCGGATAAAAAATTCAGCGGCGGCGACCTCGTTGGTGTGAGCGATAAGTTAAGCTACATCGAAAATCTCGGTGCCACCTCGATCTGGATTACTCCTCCAGTTGCTAACCAATGGTGGGATGCAGAGCAAAACTACGGCGGCTACCACGGGTACTGGGCGCGCGATTTCCAAAAAGTGGATGAACACTTTGGTGACATGGAAAGCTACCAAGCGTTAGCACGCGAAGTGCATGCGCGTAACATGTTCTTAATTCAGGACATCGTGACCAACCACGTAGGCAACTTCTTTACCTACGATGATCCTTACAGTTATGATCCAAGCCTACCTTGCCAAGGCTTCCGTTTGATTAAAAATGCGCTACCTGCCGGGCAAGAGCTGCCGTACCCACTCAACATGAACGAGTGTAAAACAGAGGGCACAGGCAGCTACCACTGGACGCCAACCATCACCGACCACAACGATCCGGTACAAGAAAAAACCTGGCAGCTCTCTGATTTGGATGACCTTAATACGTCCGATCCTGAAGTACGCGCTTATCTAAAAGAGAGCTACCGAAAATGGATTCGCGAAGTCGGCGTCGACGGATTCCGTATCGATACGGTGAAGTTTGTTGAACACGATTTCTGGAACGATTTCCTACACGCCGACGATGGTGTGATGACGCAAGCGGTTGATACCGGTCGTAACAACTTCCTCACTTTTGGTGAAGTATTCGAAACATCTACGCCTTACCACACCGAAGGCGAAGAGAAGATGCTGACTTACATCGGTGAAAGTGGCTCGCCGAAACAGCTAACCTCGGTACTGAACTTCCCATTGCAAGCGACCATGACGCGCGTATTTGCAGCAGGGCAACCGACCGACTATTTGCGTTTCCGTCTTGAGAAAATGATGGAGATGTTCCCGAATCCATACATCATGCCGAACTTCATTGATAATCACGACATGCCGCGCTTTCTGTCGCAAGGTAGCGTGAATGACATGAAACAAGCACTGATCACTATGATGAGCGTACCGGGCATTCCTGTGATTTACCAAGGTACAGAGCAAGCGATGTCAGCGGCGCGTGATGCGATGTTTGCTGGCGGTTACCGTGAAGATGGCAACTACGTAGACTCATTCGACCAAAACAGTGAGATGTACTTGTTTATTCAAGAACTTGCCAAGCTACGCACTGAAAACAAAGTCATGACACGCGGCGAAATGAAAGTGATTGGCAGCGATAAAGCGGGCGCGGGCGTGTTCGCCTTTACTCGAACGTTGGATAACGACGAAGTCTTGGTTGTGATGAATACATCCAACTCGCCGATGTTGATGAACCAACTCGATGTAGAACAAGTTGGCGGCACCGTCTTCCAACAACAAATCATGTCGAACTGGGCAGAAGCTCCAGAACAGTTAATAGCAGATGAAAATGGTCACGTAACCCTTGAGCTACCAGCCAAGTCTGCAGTGATTTACTCAAAAACAAGCAGCAACCAATCTGTAGATACGCCAGACCTCAACATCCAATTGGCGCAAGATTGGGAAGGACAAACCATCACTGGTGATATTGTTATCGCGGGTAGTGCGAACGCCAACGAGAAGTTGAACCTTGTCGTCGATGGTAACTTGGAAACAGCGCAAGCCATTACTGTAGGCGCTGATGGTCAGTTTAGCGTCACGCTGTCGACTCGTCACTTTGCTATTGGCGAACAACAGCACCGCTTCGCGATTTATTCCACCGAGAAAAAAGCAGGCATCGAGGACGTGAATTTTGTCTCGAACCTAAGCTGGTCAAGCTCGCCAGACGACACTATTGATGACGCGGGTGATGCGCAAGATGGCATGGGCGGTCCCAACGGTAACTACTCGCTACCAACCGATCCAACGTTCGACAAAGACAGCAGCCAGCTCGCGATCAACAAAGCAGAAGTGTTTACCGTTGGCAGTAACGTACGTTTGACCTTCACCATGGACAAGATCACCGACACTTGGTTGCCACCAAACGGCTTCGACCACGTGGGTTTCACCATCTTTATTGATTTACCGGAAGAAGCGGCAACCAACTTGTCTGAGCTACCGAAGATCAACGCTTCTATGCCGAGCGGAACCTGGAGTCGCAATGCGGTTGTTTTTGGCTGGCAAAGCTCGATTTACAACACCAAAGGAGCAAATGCGACGACATGGGGAGAAGCCGTAACGCCAGCACCAATGGTCACGGTAGACAAAGCCAACAACACCATTTCGATGGACTTTGCTAGCGATGCACTAGGCCGCCCAGATTCGCTCGATGGTATCCGCTTCTATGTCACGACTTGGGACTTAGACGGCCTTTCGGCAACTTACCGTCCGCTAGAACAAGACAAAGGCCCTTGGAACTTCTCAGGCGGCGCATCGGATGAAAGTAAGATTTGGGACGATTTACCAATCATCACCTTGTCGGAATAAACCGTTAAATAAGACACCGCCCAGCGTTATGACTGGGCGGTCATCAACAAAAGAATGCAGAAAGACACTTCTGCTCGTTTTTATTCTAGCTAAAGAATGATTTCACCCACAGCACCAAACTGTCCCAAAGCTGACCAAACCACGAGCCCTCTTCCACCGCTTGGCTGCTGACCAAGGGATAACTCGCCACGGTACTGTCATCGCTTTTCCAAACGACCTTACCAATCTCATCCCCTTGCGCGATCGGCGCAATCAACGGTTCATTTAACACCACACTCTTATCAAGCCCAGCCGTCATAGAACGAGGCAGAGTGAGATAGGCATCTTTGGCGAAGATAGCCTCAACTTGATTGGCATTTCCCTTCCAAACGCGAACTTTAGACTCAACCTGCCCTTGTTTGGCAACTTGTTTGGTGTCATAAAAACGAAAACCATAACTGAGCAAATTCTTGGATTGGCTCGTTCGAGCCTGTTTACTTGGCGTGCCCATCACTACCGAAATCAACCGCATTTTCCCTTCTTTGGCCGAGCTCACCAAACTGTATCCCGCATTGCTGGTGTAACCGGTTTTGCCCCCGTCGACATCAATGGAATTGTCCCACAGTAATTTATTGCGGTTGTACTGCGTAATGTCGTTCCACTTGAAGACTTTCTCACTATATAGCGCATACACAGCGGGAACATCGTTGATGATCGACTGCATGAGTTTTGCCATATCGGTGGGTGAGGTTTGGATGCCTTCGCTATCGAGACCATGGGAGTTTACAAAATAAGTGTCTTGCAGCCCTAACTTCTCAGCCCAACCATTCATCAAGGCGACAAAGCCGCGTTCACTGCCAGCAACGTGCTCAGCCAGTGCAACGCACGCGTCATTACCCGATTGGATGATCACACCGCGCATTAAGTTCGCAACACTAATTTCATCTTTCGGTTTGATGAACATTTTAGAAGATCCGGGAAACTTGGCCGACCACGCGTTTTCGCTCACGGTGACAACATCATCCCATTTCAAACGCCCCGCTTTGATTTCTTGTCCAACGACGTAAGCGGTCATCAACTTGGTTAAACTAGCCGGAGCAAGGCCTGCTCGCCCGTTATGCTCGGCAATAATGGCACCGGATTGAAAGTCCATTAATACGTAACCTTTCGCCTTTAATTGAGGTGGGTTGGGCGTAACAACGGCAAAAGTAGGTACGCTTATTAAACAAGTCACAATAATCCATCGAGCCAGTGACACTTTCATCCGACTTCCTCCATGCTCTCACTTTGTCGCAACTCTATTGAGCATAGCTCACTCAACCAGTTGCACCAGTCGCTAATCGTTTCATTTTCTTGAACTTACATTGATTTGACCAAGGTATAGAACTGACGAAGCGATTTGGAAATAGCATTGGTTCTTCACGCCATTCGCAGTAAAGTAGCGCTACCCCTCAATAAGGAAATAAAGATAACAATGAACGCTCAATCATTTATCGACGCAGGATTGCATTACACTCCCCACAGTTTTACCGTTCCTCTGGATTACCAAGACGTGAGTAAAGGCACCATTGAAGTCTTCGCCCGTGCGGTTTGCCTAGTTGGCGATGAAGAATCGACCAAACCTTGGTTGGTTTACTTTCAGGGCGGACCGGGCTTTCCCTCTCCGCGTCAAAACGGCAATAACGGCTGGGTAAAACGCGCGCTGCAAGAGTACCGAGTTTTGCTTCTCGACCAGCGCGGTACGGGCAATAGTTCGATGGTTAATCATCAGACTCTGGCTCATTTCACGCCGCAGAAGCAGGCCGAGTACTTAAGCCACTTCCGAGCGGATAACATCGTGCGCGACGCGGAGTACATTCGTGAGCAATTTGGCGTCGAAAAATGGGCGATCTTAGGTCAAAGCTTTGGTGGTTTTTGCTCCCTCACCTATTTGTCTTTGTTCCCAGACAGCTTGCTACAAAGCTATATTACGGGTGGAGTGCCATCAGTCTCGCGTCATGCCGACGATGTGTATGAAGCCACCTTCAAACGCACCATGGAGAAAAACCAAGCGTTCTTCCAGCAATTTCCAAAAGCGCAACAACTCTGCCAAAACATTGCGAATCACTTGCTGGAAAACGAAGAGTACCTACCAAATGGTCAACGCTTCACGGTGGAGCAATTTCAGCAAATCGGCATCAACTTTGGTGTGAGTGATACTTTCTTGCCAACTTACTATTGGCTAGAAAGTGCATTGATTGAAGTGAACGGCAAACAACAACTTCGTTATGAGCTCTTGAACGATATGTTGGCACAGCAAAACTTCCAAACCAACCCGATTTACGCCATTTTGCATGAATCGATTTATTGCCAAGGCTTTGCGTCGAATTGGAGTGCTCACCGTGTTCGCCAAAGCCGTTCAGAGTTTAATTATGAACCTGGCAAGCCATTTTACTTTACGGGGGAAATGGTCTTCCCATGGATGTTCGATCAATACGTCAACCTCAAGCCACTAAAAGATGCCGCTGAAATATTGGCCGCGAAAGAAGATTGGACTGCGCTGTACGATCAAACACAACTGGCTCAAAACAAAGTGCCTGTCAGTTGCGCCGTTTACGCCGATGATATGTTTGTGGAAATGGATATCAGCCGAGAAACGCTCGCGTTAATCCCAAACTCAAAAGCGTGGATCACTAACGAGTACGAGCACAACGGTTTACGTGCCGACGGTGAGCGCGTTTTAGATAAGTTAATTGCGATGGGGAATCAAACCGCCGCTAATTTGAAATAAATACTATAAAAACGCCTCTTCTAGAGGTAAGAGGCGTTTCATTCCTACCATCTTGTTTTTACGAATCTCTTACGCGCTTGGTCATACGTTTCGTCATCACCCGGTAGCCCATTTTATGATAGAAATCCTCACCTTCATGGTTAAATGACGCCACGGTTAAGCCGATTTCTTCTATTCCTTGAGCACACAAATCACTTTCCATCTTATCCATCAGCGATAAACCTATTCCTAAGTTTCGATGGTTCTCTGAAACAATAAGCTCATTAATAAAGCCAACGCGTTTTTCTGGTGAAATCAGCGACTGAACGTTACGAACCGAACCAGAGATAAAACCGACGACCTTTCTTTGCGAGCAAGCAATAAAAGCGCTCACGCTCCCGTCAAAATACTTTTCGAAGGTGCTATATGATTCTCTTAGTTGCGCCAATTCCTTGGGTGGACGATAGAAGTTCGGTTCAGCTTCATAATGCGATGTATCGAGTTCAACGAGTAATTGTTTGAGCAAGGGAGCATCTTCTTCCCTCAGCCGCCTGATATAAAACTGCTGCATGTCCTTTCCTTGCCAACTGATCCGATTATTATTTTGTAGCTCTTGCGCACAACTTTAATGAAGAGCCGAAGAAGGAATCACAGTACAAATTTAAACCAAAAGTGTCGAGTTCAACTTACCTTGTTCTCTACAATTTATGCTTATAATTTGAACACATAGCGATTTTACCCGCGTGACGCTTTGCCGCATCAAAACACCGCTACATCCTGCCTAGCCATAATATCCGCATAATTTGTCCGTATTTCCGACTCATTTAGTCAGGTATACTTCGTGCCGCTAAAATTTTAAGGTCGTTGACCACCTGTATTTTTAAAGGAAACCTCATGAGTCAGTATGTAGTTTGTGCGCTGTACAAGTTTGTTGAGCTGAATAACTATCAAGAACTACGCGAGCCATTACTTGCGTTGATGGAAAAACACCATATTCGCGGAACATTACTGCTGGCAAGTGAGGGCATCAACGGCACTGTTGCCTCTGATCGTGCAGGTATTGATACGCTACTGGAGTGGCTAAACAACGAGCCTCGTTTGACAGGCACCGTATACAAAGAGTCGTATTCTGAGACCCAGCCATTCAATCGCACCAAAGTAAAATTGAAAAAAGAGATCGTAACATTGGGTGTCGAAGGCATCGACCCTCGCCACGTAGTGGGTACTTACGTGAAACCTCAAGAGTGGAACGATCTTATTGCTGATCCTGAAGTGTTTGTTGTCGATACACGTAATGATTACGAAATCGAGATCGGCACATTCAAAGGCGCTGTAAACCCAAATACTGAAACCTTTCGTGAATTCCCAGACTATGTAAAAGAAAACATGGACCCGGAAAAGCATAAGAAAGTGGCGATGTTCTGTACCGGTGGTATCCGCTGCGAAAAATCAACTGCTTACATGAAAGAACAGGGCTTTGATGAGGTCTACCATCTAGAAGGCGGCATTCTTAAATATCTTGAAGAAGTTCCTCAAGAAGAGAGCATGTGGGAAGGCGATTGTTACGTGTTTGACGGTCGTGTTGCAGTCAACCACCAGCTAGAAAAAGCAGATTACGATTTATGTAACGCTTGTCGTCTACCGATCACTGAAGAAGACAAACAGTCTAATTTGTTCGAGCAAGGCGTGAGCTGCCCGAAATGTCACGGCACGCACTCAGAAGAACAAATTGCTCGATTCCGCGAACGTGAAAAACAAATTGTTCTTGCAGAACAACGAGGCGAGCAGCATGTTGGTGGCGAAAGTGCCAAGCAAAGAGAAGCTCGACGTGCCGCTAAGTACGCACAAAAAGAAGCTCAGCGTAAACAAGACTAAGCTCGACTCTAATTCTATTTTAAGCGAGCTGCCGTAAGGTGGCTCGCTTTTACTATGCACCAACACTCTTTCAATACAGTTTTGTATCCCTCACCAAAACCTCTAGTTGATTGTCTCTTTTGCCTTCGGGTAGCCCCACCATCTCATCATAAGCACTTTGATGTACTAAAACCTGCTTATTTGCTTTGATATTCTTGCACTTCTTTTGCATCTCGATAAGGGAATGAGCCCTCAAAAAGATACCGTTGTCATCAGTGATGAATTGCGCTTTCCCATCAACTACGACAGATGCTTGATACAATGCGAGATCAAGCGAGTGAATGATCAATTTATCTACGTAGAAGAACTTTTCTAACTTACTCAGTGGTATCGACATATCTCACCTCCTTGTGAGCAACCTCTACGTTTTAATGAACAAAACCGATCATTAGGTGAGATCTCTTCGGATCATTTGCGTACAACATCGGAAACAAAGAGGATTCCGATGCAAACAATCAATGTCGTGTGGTTAAAACGAGATTTAAGACTGACTGACCACCAGCCCTTAACACAAGCATTGTCGTCAAAGCACCCAACGGTACTTTTATATATTGTTGAACCGTTGCTGTTAAACAACCCTCACTATTCTGAGCGTCACTGGCGATTTATTTGGCAATCATTGCAAGACATGAATGAGACGCTCAAAGCCTATGGACACCGCATCACGGTTCTGTTTGGCGATGCCTTAGCATGTTTTCAATCAATTCAAATGCAATATCAAATCAACGCTGTGTTTTCTCATCAGGAAATAGGGCTCAATTGCACCTTTGAGCGCGATAAGCAAATTGCCGACTGGCTGCATGAGCAGAACATCACGTGGTTTGAGTTCGAGCACGGTGCTGTTATTAGAGGAGCAAAAGACCGGCAGGGTTGGGACAAACATTGGGATTTGGTCATGAGAGCCTCCATAAGCCCTCTTGAGCTGCAAACCAACTTGTTGCATTCATTGGATGCAGAATCACTCGGCTGCGCGTTTTCGCCACCTTCATCCTGGCTATCAAAATGCAAAGGAATGCAAACGGGAGGAAGCCAACTCGCTTGGAAAACACTGGAGGATTTTTTCAATCGTCGAGGTCGTGATTACTATCGAAGCATTTCTAGTCCCACAGCCTCACGTACAGCCTGTACTCGCCTTTCTCCATACCTCGCTTGGGGTAATATATCCTTGCGTGAAGTTTATCAGTACCTATTGAAACACTGGCAAGTTGCTGGGTTTCGTCGCAGCTTAATTGCGTTGTCTTCACGGCTGCATTGGCACTGCCATTTCATACAGAAATTCGAGTCGGAATACGACATGGAGTTTTACTGTGTTAACCGGGCTTACGAATCGTTGATTAAACAAAGTAGCACTTTCGATGAAGAAAAGTTAGCAGCATGGAAATCTGGATATACTGGCATACCTTTGATCGATGCCTGTATGCGCTGTTTGCATCAGACTGGCTATATAAACTTTCGCATGCGCGCCATGCTGGTTAGTTTTCTCACTCATCACATGAACATGGATTGGCGAACTGGCGTGACGCATTTAGCGCAACTATTCCTCGACTTTGAGCCTGGTATTCATTACCCACAATTCCAAATGCAAGCCGGGGTAACTGGGACCAATACAATCCGGATTTACAACCCGGTTAAGCAAGCCCAAGAACATGACCCTGATGGCGCGTTCATCTATAAATGGGTGCCTGAATTGCAAATGGTCCCCACCCCACTATTGTTCGAGCCCTGGAAAATGACACAGATGGAAACCGTCATGTACCACTTGAAACCGGATAGCCGTTACCTAGCGCCTATTGTCGACCTAAATAGCGCAGCTAAAGACGCAAGGGAGCGTCTATGGGCATGGCGGAAACGGGCCGATGTAAAACAAGAAGGCAAACGGATTTTAACGCGACACGTGAGGCCATCGAAAGAAAGCAGGGCTCGTTGATCATCTTTTCATTTAGATGCGTACAAACGAAGACATTCTCTAGGGAAACCGTTGTACCCCCAACTCGTAAGGAACACATTATGTTTAAACGTATCTTGGTTATCACGGCTACATTGATGGCGACTTTATCTTTTATGCTTCCCGTCAAGGCTCATGAGCATGGCATGATGAAGGCTGATATTGTCGACGTTGCCACTGAAAACGGCTCTTTCAATACACTTGTCGCTGCAGTGAAAGCGGCTGATCTAGTCGATACACTCAAAGGAGAAGGCCCATTTACTGTTTTTGCACCAACGGATGACGCTTTTGCAAAACTGCCTGACGGTACAATCGATATGCTCTTAATGCCGGAAAACAAAGACAAGTTAGTATCCATTTTGACTTATCACGTCGTCCCAGGGAAAGTGATGGCTGCCGATGTTGTTAAGCTGGACAAAGCGGCTACAGTTCAGGGCCAAGAGGTGATGATTAAAACCATGGGTGATAAAGTCATGGTCAACGATGCAAATGTAATGGCAACCGATGTGAAAGCTAAAAACGGCGTCATTCATGTTATTGATACCGTCATTATGCCTAAATAAAATGACTAAGAGGGCGGTATATTCCGCCCTTTAAACGGTGCTTCTTCTATCCTTAATACTGCCCCTTCCCACCTTCAACCCAACAACTAACAACCCATTCACTCCAACTATAAAAAAGACAAAAACAACATTGAAACCAATACCTTAGAAACAAAACAGCACAATATGAATGAGGTTGGCGTACCATTACCTTTCAATTTGAGAGCATGATTCCATGTCAGTGTCGTTTACTTTTCCACATGTAAATTCTTGAGCTAAATTTTGGCTGCTCAATCACATTTCGGCAAACCATTCGAAAGGGTGGGACGCAAAGCTTCCGGTCTGTCAGCATTCCATCATCAAAAGTAATGCTCATGATAGCGGGGTTGCCATGTTGCAACACTACATTATCCAAAGTATGGATTCATGCAGCGTTGCTTCGTGCTCAGCATGCGCCGAGGTGTGACATTAATTTGTCAGCCATAACAGAGGACATGTGATGAAATCCTTCCCAACCAAATCCGTACTTGCATTAGCACTTGCAAGCATTAGCTCAAGTGCTGCGGCTCACGGCTACGTATCAGAAACCAATGATGGTGTCGCTGCAAGTCGCGCGGCACTATGTAAGTATCCAACACCTGATACTAACGAAAAAAATAATAACTGCGGTGCCATTCAATACGAGCCACAAAGTGTTGAAGGCCCTGATGGTTTTCCACAAACAGGGCCTCGCGATGGAAAAATAGCAAGTGCCGAAACCGCTCTAGCTGCCGCTCTTGATGAACAAACTGCCGACCGCTGGGTTAAACGTCCTATTCAATCAGGTACACAGACTTTTGAATGGACATTTACCGCTAACCATGTGACGCGTGACTGGAAATATTACATCACCAAACCTGATTGGAACCCAAATGCCTCACTATCACGCGACTCGTTTGATCTGACTCCTTTCTGTGTAGTCGACGGCAATATGGTTCAACCTCCAAAACAGGTGAGCCATCAATGTAATGTGCCTACGCGCGAGGGGTATCACGTCATTCTGGCGGTATGGGATGTTGGCGACACAGCGGCTTCATTTTATAACGTGATCGATGTGAAATTTGATGGCGACAGTCCAGTCATTCCAGATTGGACGCAAGGCGGTCAAATTATTCCGACGATGGATTTAAATGTTGGAGATTCGGTTTATACGCGCGTATTTGATCAGGCGGGTGAAAACATAGCTTATCGAACCGAGCTAGAAATTACCGATGCAGTCATGGGCAAAGCGAAAAACTGGTCTTACGCTCTAGCAACGAAGATCAACCAAGAGCAAACTAAACTGCAAGCTGGACAGTATGCCGAGGATAAATTCACTCCTGTTTATGGTACTAATCCGGTGTATCTGCAAGCTAATAGCGGCCTTGAGCGTGTAGAAATCGGCTACAAGATAGAAACTCCCGCTCCAGAGTACTCACTCACAGTAGATGGCTTAGCAGACGAGTATATCATTGAGTCAACACCGACAACGTTGGATCTGACACTAACTGCTGAAGGCGATTTAAACGCAGAACTCACCGTGTACAATCACCACCGTGAGCCACTTGCAAGCTGGGCAGACGAAATGAAAGACGGCTCGGTGGAGGCTGTATCGCTCGCTTTAACCAAATCAGAGCCTGGTCACCATATGCTCGTGACTCGTATTAAAGACAAAGATGGCAACTTGGTGGATCAGCAAACGCTCGACTTTCACTTAAAAGAAGAGTCAGTAACGCCACCACCATCTGGCGAGTACGATTTTGTCTTCCCTGAAGGGCTATCTAGCTACACAGCGGGCACAAAAGTGCTTGCAAGCGACGGTGCCATTTACCAATGTAAACCTTTCCCATACTCTGGTTACTGTGTACAGTGGAAAGAAAGCGCAAACCAATACGAACCAGGAACTGGTTCACATTGGGAAATGGCTTGGGATAAAGTCAACTAAATCGCCCTTTGAACGTTAAGTAAAAAGAGCCTCGCTATGAGGCTCTTTCATTATCAAACGCAAAAATGGCAGTTTTCCCGATCTAAACCATGAACACCTGACAAATTGGCCAAATGAGCCCGCCCTTCAATCAGCCCCATTTCATAACCTTCCAATAGAACGGTTTGTCGCATTGATAAGCGCTGAACAGGAAAATTATCTGGTGGTGCAATCACTCTGACATGCGTTCCCGGTGGAGGGTTACGAATAAATTCCAACGATTGATTGTAGTTATCTGCACGTCTTAACATCGCGTCCGCCATTTTAGGATGTTCGGCAAATAACTTCTTCATCAGCCATGTGGTTTTTACTGGCTTCTTGGCATAATTCAGCGGGTGAGAAAGCACAACGGTTATGTCGCGAGCCCCGCGACGATAAGCCTCACGCACTGGGATAGAATCTGCAACCCCACCATCGGTATAGCAGCCTCCAGAAAAGCAAGGGGTATGCTTGTATGCAATGGGTAACGCTGTTGTCGCTTCAATCGCATGATGAAAATTATCACGCGTCACGCGATAATAATCTGCCTGTCCTGTATCTACATTCGTCGTCGCTGCCAGAAAAGGAATACCATTAAACAGTTTATTTTCATCGACGGGATACAAACGATTAGACTCTTCAAACAGCCACTTCACATCAATGAGATCCCCACCTTTAACGAATCGAGTCGGATCAAAAAAGCGTTTACTCGTTGCCAGCTTAGTAATGACATTAATGCTGCGATGCGGATAGTCGGTCAAATAACCAATCAAGTTTGATGCGCCAGCAGATACACCAATGGCAAAATCAAACGGTTTATAACTCTGCTCTAAAAACGCATCTAGCACTCCGCTTGCGAAGACACCTCGCATCGCGCCACCTTCCACTACAATTGCTTTTGTTGCCATATTTCCCCCATTATTCTTGCCAAAAGAGTAATGAAATTCGTGCAATCAAAACAATTGAATATTCTTATTATTGAAATAGGTGAAGTCTATTTATTTCTTTCTTAGAAAGTGAAAACTAAAGTTCAAAAAATCCACACCAGCTAGAAATGTAGGTGTGGATTTAGACGAGATGGAGACGCCTATGAGAAAACTGTTTTATAGGCTTCGCCCGCGCCATCAATAAACATTTGAGTACCGATAACCGCTAGGATTAAGCCCATCATTTTCGTCACGACGTTCAGAGCACTCGGTCCAACTGCTTTGACCAATTTGTCTCCAAATAAAAACAGTATATAGGTAATAACACACAACACAGCAAAAGAAACGATGGTAATAATGGTTTGATCAAAACCACCCGCCGTAGCAAAGTTCATCGCGGTAGCAATCGTTCCAGGCCCTGCTAATATCGGCATTGCAAGTGGAGAAACGGCAATGCTCAACGCCGCCTGCTGCTGCGCTGGAGAATACGCTTTCTCTTTAGTTTTCTGATGCGTCGAATCACCTTGAAGCATATTAAAACCGATCAAAAACACCAAGATACCGCCCGTTATTCGCAAGGCGTACAGCGTGATACCAAACAAATCAAAAATTAATTTACCGGCGATCGAAAATATCGCAATGATGACAAATGCAATAAAAACCGAACGAAGCGCCATGGAACGTACGGTTTCCCTATCCTCATCAGCCGTTAAACTCAAAAAGATAGGAATATTGGCGATGGGGTTCATGATCGCAAAGAAGCCCATAAACACCGTGACTGTATGAACGATGAGTTCTTTCATATTTTCCACTGCAGTTAAATTGTTGATTCTAAAAACAGTATATACGCTCTCAAGCAGAACGAGTGATGTATTCTCTATTCATCTTCACACTTATGCGCTAAGCATTGTTTTTCTTTTGAGATAGTTTACCGACTCATCAAATATCGCTAAGGTGAGGCTTCAGCCTTTACATGTACAGGGGATGTTAAGTCACCATGAACAATACGATACAAACAATTCTCAATCACCGATCAATTCGAAAGTTCACCTCACAACCTATTGAGAGCGAACAATTAGAAACGATTCTACAAGCTGGCCTTGCGGCGTCTTCATCAAGTATGTTGCAAGTCGTCTCAATTATCCGCGTGACTGATAAAGAAAAGCGTACGCTATTGGCACAATATGCGGGGAATCAAGGGTACGTTGAAAGCGCTGCTGAGTTTTTGGTGTTTTGCATTGATTACCAGCGCCACGCCAGTATCAATCCTGATGTGCAAGCTGATTTCACCGAGTTAACACTTATCGGTGCTGTTGATTCTGGCATCATGGCACAAAACTGCTTACTTGCGGCAGAGTCTATGGGACTAGGAGGCGTGTATATTGGTGGCTTACGAAACAATGCTCAAAAAGTCGACGAGTTACTAGGCTTACCTAAAAATACAGCCATTTTATTTGGTATGTGTCTTGGTCATCCAGATCAAGCCCCTGAAGTTAAGCCACGTCTACCTGCTCATGTCGTAGTGCATGAAAATCAGTATCAAGACCTAAATTTGGATGATATTCAGGCTTATGACCAAACCATGCAAAACTACTATGCAAACCGTTCGAGCAATCAAAAACAAAGCACTTGGTCACAAGAAGTCACCAGTAAACTAGCTGGCGAATCACGTCCGCACATCCTGCCTTACTTAAACAGTAAAGGGCTCACTAAAAGGTGATGAACACAGTACAATAGGATCAAAAAAGGCCTCTGAAGAGGCCTTTTAATTATCAGTACAGTTAATTAGTTACCGCCTGAACCACCTGATGGCGGATCAACAGGATCAACTGGTTTGCCTGGCTTCGCATCTGGAATCGGTGGCACTACCGGTTTGAAATCATCTACAGGTTTTCCTGCTTCGATCTCTTTTTCAACCTGGTTAACAACATCTTTAGTATCTTCTTCAGATACCTCTACGTAAATAACATCACCAGAATCATTTTTAGGGTAATTTGGGTTCTTCTTAATTACCTCTTCAGTTACAGCTTTGGCTGCTACTGAAATTGCTTTCGGAGAAGCCGTAGGGTTCGCTTTAATGACATCTGAAACTACATTCGCTGTAGCAACCAGTTTAGTCGCTAATGCTTTTGTTGCAGCATCACCACTCTCATCTAACTGCTTAACTACACTTTCAGTATTGCGAAGCAAATCATTAACTGAAACGCCCATCGCATTGACATCAAGACCTAAATCGTAAGCGTTCACCGAGGTATCTTGACTTACCAGATCTGAAGAAACATATGCAGTTTATAGATCAAAAACGTTTGGGTACGGTCTCTTCGTCACAACAGCCGTGATGATTTCACTCA